>DASUAC010000597.1:0-6974 GCA_035763985.1 Jatrophihabitans sp.
GACCTCGCCGCCCTTGCGCCGGACCAGCACGCGGTTGTCGGCGAACGTGTTGTCGTCGTTCAGCGGCGCGTTGGCCTGCGCCACGACATGCCTGTCCTCCTCGTCGGCGGTCAGGTACGCGACCTCGTCGGTCACCCGGCCGTCGACAACCTTGCGGTACGGGGTCTCGATGAAACCGAACGGGTTGACCCGGCCGTAGGAGCTCAGCGAGCCGATCAGGCCGATGTTCGGGCCTTCCGGGGTCTCGATCGGGCACATCCGGCCGTAGTGGCTGGGGTGCACGTCCCGGACCTCCATGCCGGCCCGATCCCGGGACAGGCCGCCCGGGCCGAGCGCGGACAGCCGCCGCTTGTGGGTCAGGCCGGCCAGCGGGTTGGTCTGGTCCATGAACTGCGACAGCTGCGAGGTGCCGAAGAACTCCTTGATCGAGGCCACCACCGGGCGGATGTTGATCAGGGTCTGCGGCGTGATCGCCTCGACGTCCTGGGTGGTCATCCGCTCCCGGACGACCCGCTCCATCCGGGACAGCCCGACCCGGATCTGGTTCTGGATCAGCTCGCCCACGGTGCGCAGTCGCCGGTTGCCGAAGTGGTCGATGTCGTCGACCTCGTAGCCGTCCTCGCCGGCGTGCAGCCGGACCAGGTACTCGATGGTGGCGACGATGTCGTCCTCGGTCAGCGTGCCGAGGTTGATGTCGACGTCCAGGCCGAGCTTCTTGTTGGCCTTGTACCGGCCGACCTTGGCCAGGTCGTACCGCTTGGGGTTGAAGAACAGGTTCTCCAGCAGTGCCTGCGCCGACTCCTTGGTCGGCGGCTCACCGGGGCGCAGCTTGCGGTAGATGTCCAGCAGGGCCTCGTCCTGGCCCGGGATGTGGTCCTTCTCCAGGGTGGCCAGCAGGGTCTCCGACCAGCCGAAGTGCTCCCGGATCCGGTCGGAGGTCCAGCCCAGCGCCTTGAGCAGCACGGTCACCGGCTGCCGGCGCTTGCGGTCGATCCGGACTCCGACGGTGGAGCGCTTGTCCACGTCGAACTCCAGCCAGGCACCGCGGCTCGGGATGACCTTGACCGAGAAGACGTCGACGTCGGAGGTCTTGTCCAGGCTGCGGTCGAAGTAGACACCCGGCGAGCGGACCAGCTGGCTGACCACCACCCGCTCGGTGCCGTTGATGACGAAGGTGCCCTTGCGGGTCATCATCGGGAAGTCGCCCATGAACACCGTCTGGCTCTTGATCTCGCCGGTGGTGTTGTTGGTGAACTCCGCGGTGACGAACAGCGGCGCCGCGTAGGTCATGTCCTTGTCCTTGCACTCCTCGATGGAGGCCTTGACCTCCTCGAACCGGGGTGAGGAGAACGACAGGGACATGGAGCCGGAGAAGTCCTCGATCGGCGAGATCTCGCCGAGGATCTCCTCCAGGCCGGAGACGGGAGCGACGCCGGAGGCGTCGTTGGCCACCCTGGCCTGCCAGGCCTCATTGCCGATCAGCCAGTCGAAGGACTCGGTCTGCAGGGCCAGCAGATTGGGAACCTCGAGTGGTTCCCGAATCTTGGCGAAGGAGGTGCGGATGGGGGCTCCAGGGATCCCCTGAACGGTGCCGGTTTCGGACTTGCCGGGGCGAGTGACTGCCAAGATGCGTCCTTCCGAGGACTATGTGCCACCGTTGCGCCGGCCGGTACGGGGGGTGACTGCCCGTCACAGCGGCCCTACCACCCGTCGCAACACCTGATCTGCACGCTGACCGGCAGACCGCCGGTTCCTGACCGCCCACCGGCTCAGCCGGGACAGCAGGAATTAGGCCCGGTACGGGCCGTCGATGGTTTGAGGGCAGCGCAAATTAGCAGTTTAGCCTCTCCGGGCACGGCTGTCCACACCGCCTCTTAGAGGCGGCGGTCAGCCGCGGTGGCAACCGCCTCGACGAGCCTCCCGGCCTGCGAGCGTGCCTACCGTCCAGTCCGCCCGCTGTGGCCGTCAGGCGGCTTCGAGGGCCGTCCTGCCGGGCACCGACGCGCTGCCGCGCGGGCGTTGCTGTAGAGAAGGGTGCCTTGGCAGAGCGTCCGCAGTCAAGCGTTTCGCGGCACTGGGGACAAAGTTTCGTCCCCGGATCGCCGGCACCGGCCGGCGTCACAGCGGCTTCGGGGGCGGCTGCAGACGGCTTCAGATCTGGTCGAACTTGCTGACCAGCCAGGTGCCGCCGACCAGGTCGAGGGTGGCCCGGACCCGGAACAGGTCGGTGCGCGGCGCGCTCAGCGACGTGTTGGTCACCTTCTGCTCGCCGAACACCACCACGGTCACCTGGCGCCCGTCCGGGGACACCGACTCCACCCCGGCGCCGTCGGTCTGGGCCTGGACGACCGCCTTGACCTTGACCGCGGCCGGCTTGATCGTCTGGCTCATCGCGGTGGTGTAGTCGGTGACCGCACGACCGGTCAGTTGCGCCTTGGCCTTGGCCACGTCGGCATCGAAGCTCGCATAGTTGTAGGAAAGGATCAGCGGCACCTCGGACTTGGCCGCCGCCAGCGCCTTGTCCCGCTCCCGGCCGGAACCGGACTGCGACGGCAGCCGGGCGGCCACCACGACCGCGGCCACCCCGGTCAGCACCAGCACGCCGAGCAGTACGGCAAGCCACAGCGGTGACCGCGGGACGGCCCGAGTCGTACCGGGCTCGGCCGTGGACCGCTCGGCGGTCTGCCACTCGCCCGCGGCTTCGCCTGCCTCGGCCGGGGACCGATCGGCTCCGGCCTGCGGGGGCACGCCGGCCTGGGTCGGGGACCGGTCGGCGTCGGTTGCCGACGATCCGGTGGCGGTCGAGGGGCCCTGGCCGGTGGCGGTGGACGGGCCCTGGCCGGTGGCGGTGGACGGACTCGGCCGCGGCGATGGCCGCCGCGTCTCCACGCCGGCCGCGGCCACCCGGCGGGCTCGTGACGTCGGCGAGGGGCCGGGCGAGGGGCGACGGCCGGTTCGGTCGTCGCCCGCAGGGGTGGCCGATCGGCCGGCCGATGCGATGTCCCCCGATCCGGTGTCCCCGTCGGCCGGGGCTCGGTCCGTTGCCGCCTTATCGGGCCGGGACGGAGCCGCTGCGCCGCCGGGCTGGACGGCCGGCTCGCCGGATTGGCCTGCCGTATCGTCCGGCCGGGGAGTGCGTCCGGTCATGAGATGGACACCGATTCCAGGTCGTCCATCAGCCACTTGCCGTTGACCAGTTTCATGGTGATCTGGAAGCGGTTCTGGGCGGTGGTGGTGGTCTTGCCCTTGGCGTCCACCCGCTGGGTGTCGGAGGCCACCACCACGACCGCGGTGTTGCCGGAGAAGCTGACCAGGCCGGCCCCGGACACGGTGGCGGCCGAGTCGATCTTCTGCGAGTCGAGCTGGGCCTTCAGGGTGGCCTTGTTGGCCTCCCACTGGGTCTGCTTGGTGACGGTCAGGCCGTTCAGCGCCGCCTGGAAGTCGGCGTCGAAGTTGCTGCGCCGGTAGGTCTGGATGTTGATCGCCTCCTGCCGGGCCGCGCTGACCGCCGCGTTCTCGGCCGCCGTGAGTTCGGCGGCGCCGGCATGCCGGCCGCTGGTACGGACGACGGCGAGCACCGCGGCGGCCGCAACGACCACCACCAGCAGCCCGCCGAGCAGCCAGACGACGGCGCGGGGCACCGTCCTGCTCATCGGCGCCATCCGGCCGCGAGCGAGCGGGAGCGCCGGGCGACGAGCGGACTGGCGGTCACGGCATACCTTTCTACTGCATCCGGCCTAGCTGCATCCCCGCCCCCGGCTTCGCGCGTCCTACGCCGGCTCGACGGCACCCGTCCCGGGCCCGGTACCGCCTCGCTGCGGTATCAGTGCAGCCCGCCGGTCAGCAACGCCAGCCAGGAGTTGTCGGCCAGCACCGGACCGTCCGCCATGGAGCCACCCAGTTCGATGAGCTGCGGCCCGGCCGTGCTGCCGCCGGACTGCGGGACGGCACGCGGATAGAACGTACCCCCGCCGCCTGTGGTCAGCGGATCGCCACCCGGGGCATGCTCGGCGCCCCGGATGTCGGTGGGCGAGCTGAGCGGCAGCGCACAGCGCGCGGCGGTGTTCGTCTTCGCCGGTCCGGTCTCGCTCGGCTTGCGGATGGTGGTGCCGCCGTAGCCGGCGGTGCAGGACGGCGGGTCGTCGACGTTGGCCACCAGCCCGAAGTGGGCGGTGCCGTCGCCGGGGGTCACGGTGAAGCCGCCGGCCTCGGCCGACGGGTAGATCAGCAGGATCTGCTCGATGCCGCCGAGCCGGGCCACCAGCACCTGGTTCACCGAGGTGAGGTTGGCCAGCAGCAGGTTGAGGTCCGACCGGTTGCCCTGGATGAACTGGGTCACCGTGTTCAGCTCGGTCGGGCCGGCCGACAGCAGCGCATTCAGGTCGGGATCGCTCTGCTTGAGCTGGCTGGTGATCAGGTTGAGGTTGTGCGCCCAGTCCTTGATCGCCGAGCCGGAGTCCAACTGGGTCTGCAGCACGATCTTGCCGTCGTCGATCAGTTTGACGGTCTCCGGCAGCGCCTGCTGCGCCGCGGCCAGCAGCCGGTCACCGGAGTCCAGCAGCGCCTGCAGGGCCGGCCCACGGCCGTTGAAGGCGGTGCCCAGCTCGCTCACCACCGTGTTGAGCTTGGCCGAGTCGATGTGCGAGACCAGATTGTCCAGGTTCTGCAGCAGTACCTGGGTGGCCAGCGGCACCTGGCCCGGCTTAGCCAGCACCGCGCCCTTGGTCAGGTACGGCCCCGCGGTGCCGGTCGGCTCCAGGTTGACGTACTGCTCGCCGACCGCCGAACGGTCCGAGACGTAGGCCTGGGCGTCGGCCGGGATGGCCGGGTGCGAGCAGCTGTTCAGCCGCAGGTCGACCCGTACGCCGCGTACCTGCTGCCCGTCCGGGCCGGTGTAGTCGGCCAGGTGCAGCTGACCCACCTTGCCGACGGTGACGCCGCGGTAGGTGACCTCGGCGCTGGTGAAGATGCCGCCGGAGTCGGGGAAGTTGGCGCTCACGGTGCAGCCGCCGGGGCCGAACAGCGTGTCCCCCAGGCCGACGTAGTTGAAGCCGACGTAGCTGACGCCGAGCAGCGAGAGCACCACGAACACCAGCAGCTGGATCTTGGTGGAGCGCCGGATCATCGGCCGTCACCCGCCCGTCGCCCGGTCATTTCGAACCGCCCAGGTCGGGCACGCTGCCCGGACCGGTCTGGCTGCTGCCGGGCGGCAACCCGGCCGGGGTCGGCTTGAGCAGGTTGTCCAGCAGGTCGGACAGGTTCAGGTCGGCGGTCACGTACAGGTTGGTGTAGTCGCCCTTGATCCCGTTCACCGCGGTCTTCGGGAACGGGAAGGTGGCCAGCAGCTCGAACGACTTCGGCAACGCATCGCCGGCCTTGGTGAACTCGGTCATCACCGGGTCCAGGCTGCGCAGCGCCGAGACGAAGTTGTCGGTCGAGGCGTTCACCACCTGCACGGCCACCCCGCTCAGCCGGTCCAGGCTCTTGAGCAGGGCCACGAACTGGTCCTTCTGATCGGCCAGGATCTTGATCGCCTGCGGCATCGTGTCCAGCGCGCCAGCCAGGATCTGCTTCTGCTGGTTCAGCGTGCGCACCAGCGTGTCCAGGTTGTCGATGGCGGTCAGGATTCGCGACTTCTGGGCGTTCAGCGTGCTGGTGAAGGTGGTCGCCTGGCTGAGCAGGTTGCGGATGTCGCCGCTGTGCCCGGACAGCGCCTGGTCCAGCTCGTGGGTGATCGTCTTGAGCTGCTCCAGCCCGCCGCCGTTGAGCAGCAGCGACAGCGCGCCGAGCACCTCCTCGATCTCCGGGGTCTCACCGGTCCGGCCGATCGGGATGTGCGGGTAGGCATAGCCGGGGTGCGGCGCATCGGCCAGCGAGGTCGGCTCGGCCGCCTCGCCGTTGGTCGGGTAGGACAGCGAGACGAACTTCTCCCCGAGCAGCGAGGTCTGCCGGATCCGGGCGTAGGCGTTGGCCGGCAACCGGACGTCGGAGTTCACCGCGACCTGCACCTCGGCCACCCAGCCGACCAGCTTGACCGACTCGACCTTGCCCACCGTGACGTCGTTGACCTTCACCGCCGACTGCGGCACCAGGTCCAGTACGTCGGAGAAGTCGATCAACACGTGGTACGGATGGCTGCCCAGATCCGCGCCGCCGGGCAGTGGCGCCGAGTACAGGCCGTGGAAACCGCAGCCGGTCAGGGCCAGCGTGCTCAGCAGCGCCACCGCGGCCGTCCGCAGCCGGCGGATCGTCAGCCCCCTCGTCATCACGGACCCCCCAGCGGCGGCAGCGGGATCAGCGGGCCGCCCGACGGCAGGCCGTTGCCGCCGGCCAGCGGTGGCAGGCCGCCGAGCACCTTGGCGATCTGCTGACAGGTCTGGGCGATCACCCCGGTGCTGGGCAGGTGGCCGGTGGTCACCAGGGCCGAGCAGATCACCGCCGGGTCCAGCGGGTTCTGCAGGCCACCCACGTTGCCGCGGGTGTCCAGGGTGCCGGAGACCGGGTTGTAGGTGTGCGCCAGGTTGGACACCGCCACCGGGGCCACCGCGAAGATCTCGTTGATCGCCGCCTTCTGGTCGTTCAGCACGCCGACCACCTGCTTCAAGCCGACCACGTCGGTGTGGATGGCCTGGCCGTTGGTCCTGATGAACCCGGCGATGTCGGACAGCGCCTGGCTCAGGTTCTTCAGCGCCGCCGCCAGCGAGCCCCGCTCGTCGGCCAGGGCCGCGGTGACCTGGTCCAACTGGTCGTTGAACTTGCGGATCTGGGCGTCGTTGGCGACCAGCGCGTCGGAGAAGACCTGCAGGTTCTTCACCGTGCCGAACAGGTCCTGGCGGCCGTTGGCCAGCGTCTGCACCGCCTGGGACAGGTTGCTGATGGTGCTGCCGAGCGCCTGGCCGTTGCCGTCCAGGTTGGCCGCGCCGATGTCGATCAGGTCCGACAGCGGGCCGTTCTTCGACAGCGACGTCGAGTTG
>DASUAC010000598.1:0-4100 GCA_035763985.1 Jatrophihabitans sp.
CAGCGCCACCCGGTCGCCGTCCGGGCTGAGCCGCACCGCCGTGATCGGCCCGGCCGGCAGCGCTCCGGCTTGGCTGGTCAGCGAGATCGGCTGGACCGGACCGCCGGCCGGCACCCGGTAGAGCCGGCTGCCCGCGCCGAGCCACACATCGCCGTTGTCACTGTTCGGCTGCCATTCGGGCCGGGAGGTCGCCGGCTGCGGCAACTTGACCGGCAGCAGGCCCGCCACGCCGCCGACCTGCAGCTGGTTGGCCACGGTCAGCGCGGCCACCTGCAACGACTGCGCCGAGCCGTGCCGCAGCGCCACCGAGCTGAAGTTGCGATTGGGCTGGCCGAACTCGGCGGCCACCGGCTTGTTCTTGTCGTCCAACGTGAACACCACGCCGTCCCGGACGAAATACAGCGCACCGGCTGGCTGCGGGCTGTACGGGCTGGAGTTGGCCGGCTGCGCGTTCGAGCTGAAGTCGGCCTTGCTGAACTGCAGACCGGTGGTGATGGTCGGGATGCGGACCGGCTTGCCGGAATCGGTGAGCTCCAGTTGCCCGCCGCTGAACTGCACCTGTTCCAGGGTGAAGGCAAGCTGGGCGGCCAGGCTGTTCCGGTCGCCCGCGCTGAGCTGCCCGGTGCCCGGCATCTCGACGATGGTCGGATTGCCGATCTGCACACTCGAATTGCCGACCTGGTCGGGCACCGCGCTCACCACCGTCTGGGCCAGTTCGCGACGCGGACCGCCCAGCAGCTCGGTCAACAGCCAGCTGGCCTCGGCCTGCCCGCCCAGCGCGGTGTAGCGCAGGTCGGGCACCAGGACGCTCTGCGCCGAGTCGAAGAAGTACAGCGAGCGCTGGTGGTAGTAGCGCCTGAAGTTGTTCCGTTCGATCAGCACGCCGGGCGGTGGCTGATCGATCCGCCACTCCCCGGCCACCTTGATCAGCCGGAAGTCGAACGTCTCCTGGTCGCCGTCGCCCATCCCCTTCAGCGTGGGCGTGTAGACCCCGCTGGCATCGACCTGCCCGACCCGTCGTCCGGTCACCGGCACCAGCGCGGAGGTGAAATCACCGGAGAACTGCGGGTCACCCCTGCTGTACGCATCCAGGATCACCGTCTGGTTGTCCTGCCACCGCCGTGCCGCGCCGGTGGTGAGGTACTGCCGGGAGGTGGAGTGGCCGGCGTCGGCGTAGATGGCGTCGCCCACGAACTCGTCCACCACCTGCCCCGGCGGCTCGCCGGGATGCGGCGTCGGGGGCGTCACGGTCGCCCCGGCGACCGGGGATCGCGGGACGGTACGCACCACCTGCGGCGCCGAACTCGCCGGAATGCCGGTGCAGCCGGCGAGCACGGCCAGCACCGCCAGCCAGCCGAGCCCGCGCCTGCCGCGCCCGCTCATCGGCGTACCTCCGCCGATCCGGACGGGTTCGCGGCAGGCGACGAGGTGCCCGAGCCGTTCGGGCCGGCCGGGACGGAGCCGCCACGCGAGCCCGGCGGGTAGGGCGGCCGCGGCAGGTACGGCACCACCGGAGCGGGCTCCAGCGGCAGCGGTGAGGCGGTCACGGTGCCGCCGACCGTACGGGGCAGGGTGAGCCGGAAGACCGACCCCTTGCCGCGTTCGCCCCAGGCCTGCAGCCAGCCGTTGTGCAGCCGGGCATCCTCCAGGCTGATCGCCAGCCCCAGACCGGTGCCGCCGGTGAGCCGGCTGCGGGACGGATCGCCGCGCCAGAACCGGTTGAACACCAGCCCGGCCTCCCCCGGCCGCAACCCCACGCCGTAGTCGCGCACGCTGATCGCCACGGTGTCCTCGTCGAAGCCGACGGTGACTTCCACCGGCTTGCCCTCGGCGTGGTCGAGGGCGTTGCCGATCAGGTTGCGCAGGATCCGCTCCACCCGGCGGGCGTCCACCTCGGCGACCACCGGCTCCGGACTGGCCAGCACCCGCAGCTCGACCTGATGCCGGTCGGCCAGGAGCTGGCTGACCTGCACCGCGCGATCCACGATGCCGATCACGTCGATCCGCTCGGCCTCCAGCGCCGCCACCCCGGCGTCGTACCGGGAGATCTCGAGCAACTCGGCCAGCAGGCTCTCGAACCGGTCCAGCTCGGCGTTGAGCAACTCGGCCGAGCGGGCCAGCTCCGGGCTGAAGCCGGCCCGGCTGGCGTAGAGCAGTTCCGCTGCCATCCGGATCGTGGTCAGCGGCGTACGCAACTCGTGCGAGACGTCGGAGGTGAACCGCTGCTGCAGCCGGGACAGCTTCTCCAGCCGCTGGATCTGCTGCTGCAGGCTCATCGCCATGTCGTTGAACGAGGTGCCGAGCAGCGCGATGTCGTCCTGGCCGGTGACCCGGATCCGCTGGGTCAGGTCGCCACCGGCCAGCCGTTCGGCGGTCTGCGCCGCCACCCGGACCGGCACCACCACCCAGCGGGTGACCAGCGTGACGATCAGCGCGACCAGCAGCACCAGGGCCAGGCCGGCGAGCAGTACGGTCCGGCGGACCAGGTTGAGCGTGTTCTGCTCGGCGGTGAGCGGGAACAGGTAGTACAGCTCGAAGTCGCCGGCGCTGGTGCTCAACGGTTCGCCGACGATCAGGCCGGGCTGTTCAGCGGTGCCGACCCGGAGCCGGGAGTACTGCACCGCGATCGCGCCCTTCTCGACCTGCTTGCGCAACGCACGCGGGATCGGCGGCTGTGCTCCGAGTTCGCGGTTCACCGCGTCGTCGACTGACAGCACCACCTTGCTGAACCGGTCCGGGCCACCCGTGCCGGACGCGGGGACGGCGGTGATCTGATCCACCGCGAGCTGGATCTGGGGCAGGTCCCCGGGACTGCCCGAGAACTGCTCGACGGCGGCATCCTGGCCGAGGGTGGCCTGCACGATGGCGGATTCCCGCTTGGCCTTGAGCACCCCGGTGCTGATCTGGGAGACCAGGAACAGCCCGATCAGCAGCACCACCACGCCGGTGACCAGCGCGGTGCTGGTCGCCATCCGCAACTGCAGCGACTGGCGCCAGGCCAGCAGCAGCCGATCCAGTACCGACCGCAGCACCTGCCAGCAGCGCAGCCAGAAGTAGCGAGGCGTCCCGGCCTCGGCACGGACGGCGGAGGGGCGGGGCGGTACTACATCGGTCACGGCGGTCCGGCTTTGTATCCGACGCCGCGGACGGTGAGCACCACCTCGGGACGTTCCGGATCCCGTTCCACCTTCGACCGCAGACGCTGCACGTGCACGTTAACGAGCCGGGTGTCCGCGGCGTGCCGGTAACCCCAGACCTGCTCCAGCAGCACCTCCCGGGTGAACACCTGGCGCGGCTTGCGGGCCAGCGCCACCAGCAGGTCGAACTCCAGCGGGGTGAGCGAGATCTGGTTGCCGTCCCGGACCACCTGGTGCGCCGGTACGTCGATGCTGACCGGCGAGCTGGGCGGCCCGATGGTCAGCGTCTCGCCGCCGGCGTCGTCGTAGCGGCGCAGCCGGGCCCGCATCCGAGCGGTCAGCTCCTTGGGCTTGAACGGCTTGACCACATAGTCGTCGGCGCCGGACTCCAGGCCCAGCACGACGTCCACCGTGTCGGTCTTGGCGGTCAGCATGATGATCGGGGTGCCGGATTCGGCGCGGATCGAACGGCACACGTCGATCCCGCTGGCGCCGGGCAGCATCAGGTCGAGCAGCACGATGTCGGGCTTCACCTCGCGGAAGGCAGCCAGCGCCCGAGCGCCGTCCGGCACGAAGGCCGGCTCGAATCCGTCCGAACGGAGCACGATGCCGAGCATCTCGGCGAGCGATGAATCGTCGTCGACCACCAGTACGCGAGGTTTCATACCCACATCGTGGCATCCCGGCCCGCCGAACGCGGAGAAGCCGAGAAGGAATGCGACGTTTCGATATGCAAGGTAATGCCTGCCGTTTACCCAGCGCGGCCCGAACCGACGATCCTTGTGAGGATTCGTGACGGTTCGGGCCGCACTGTGCTGTATCCGCCGGCCGACGCTGTTATTCGCCGGGCGGTGCTGCCTCGCCGGGCGGTGCTGCCTCGGCGCCCGCCGAGGCAGCGGCTCGGATCAGTACCGGTAGTGCTCGGACTTGTACGGGCCGGCCACGTCGACGCCGATGTACTCG
>DASUAC010000599.1:0-6599 GCA_035763985.1 Jatrophihabitans sp.
CAGTTCCAGGCTGCGGGTGCCGTCCAGCCGGACGAAGGAGATCCGGTTGCCCGGCCGGGGCGCTCGGCCGAGCAGTTCGTTGATCACCTCGCGCCGCATCAGGCACCTGCCCCCGGCGCGGCCGGCTGCCGGGCGAGCGCGGCCGGCTGCCGGGCGAGCGCGGCCGGCTGCTGGGCGAGCGCGGCCTCGATCTGTGCCGCCATCGCCCGGATGGTGTCGACCTCGAAGAACCGGTCCAGCGTGATGCCGACCCCGAACTGCTTGCGCACTCCGGTGAGGATCCGGGCCGCGGCCAGCGAATCACCGGCGGCGGCGTAGAAGTTGTCGTCCAGGCCGAGCTCCTCGGCCGGGCAGCGCAGCACGCTCGCCCACAGCGCCACCAGCTGCTGCTGCAGCGCGGTGGCCGGCTGCTGGTGATCCGAGGCGGCCGGGCCGGCGCCCGGGACGGCCAGCCCCTCCAGCGCGGCCCGGTCGAGTTTGCCGTTACGGGTCAACGGCAACGCCTCATGCCACTGCACCAGCGAGGGCAGCATGTACTCGGGCAGCTGCTCGCGCAGCGCGGCCCGGAGCTGCTCCTCGGCCGGCCGGTCGGCGCCGGTGGGCACCAGGTGCGCGACCAGCCGGTCGCCCCGGCTGCCGCTCTGCCGGACCACCACCGCCTGCTTGACGGCCGGGATCGCGGTCAGCTGGGTCTCCACCTCGCCGGCCTCGATCCGGTAGCCGTTGATCTTTATCTGGAAATCGCTGCGGCCCATGATCGCGATGGTGCCGTCCGGCAGGTAGCGGCCGAGATCCCCGGTCCGGAAGATCCGCTCACCGCGTACCTGGTCGTCGAAGAACCGGGCGTCGGTACGGGCCTGATCACCCCAGTAGCCGACCGCCAACCCGGTGCCGGCGGCACAGATCTCGCCCACCACCCAGTCCGGGACGTCCTGCCCGGCACCGTCGAGGATGTAGGCCCGGTTGTTCGAGTTGGGACGGCCGTACGGGATCGTCTGCCCGACGTAACTGGCATCGATCGGGTACAGGATGTTCCAGATGGTGGTCTCGGTCGGGCCGCCGAGCGAGCAGATCTCCAGTCCTGGCAGCAGATCCCGCAGGTTTGCCGGCAGCAGCGGCGGGATCCGGTCGCCGCTCATCATCACCAGCCGCAAGCTCCGCAGTGCGGCCGCCCCCGTGCCGGCGGCCTGCTCGGCCAGCAGCGAGACGATCGCCGGCACCGAGTTCCAGACGGTCACCCCGGCCTGCTCGCACAGCTGCAGCCAGTGCGCCGGATCGGCCGCCCGGTCGTGGTCCGGCAGCACGACGGCCGCGCCTGCCGACAGCGCGCCGAAGACGTCCCACACCGACAGGTCGAAGTTGAACGCGCTGATCCCGAAGAACCGGTCGCTCGGGCCGATCCCGAACCGGCGCTGGCAGTCGGCGACCACGTTGGCCACGCTGCGCCGCCTGATCATCACGCCCTTCGGCTCACCGGTGGTGCCGGAGGTGTAGAGCACGTAGGCCAGGTCGTCCAGGCTCGCACCCGGCAGCGGCTCGATGCTGTCGGCTTCGCCAATGCTCTCGGCTTCGCCGATCGGCTGCCGGACGTCGAGCGGCAGCACCCGCAGGCCCTCGGCGGCGGCACATTCCACATTGGCCAGCACGCAGCGGACCCGGCCGTCGGCCAGCAGGTAACGCTGGCGGTTGACCGGCAGCTTGGCGTCGATCGGCAGGTAGGCGGCCCCGGCCAGGATGGTGGCCAGGATGCCGACCAGCTGCTCCGGCCCCCGGTTCATCACCAGGCCGACCAGCTCGTCCCGGCCGACCTGCTGCGCCCGGAGCCAGCCGGCCGCGGCCGACGCGCGCCGGTACAGCTCGCCGTAGCTGACGGTCCGGTTCGCGGTGATCACCGCCGGCGCATCCGGCTGGCTGCGTGCCAAGGCCACGAAGGCGTCCTCCAAGCGCAGGACGTCCAGCTGCACGGCGGTGTCGTTGGCCGCCTGCCGGGTGAGGCGTTGTGACTGCGGCAGCAGGTCGAAGGTCGTCAGCTGCCAGGCCTCGTCCGAGGCCAGGCTGTCCAGCAGGCTCTGGTAGCCGACCACCATCGCGTCGATCATGCCGTCCGGGAACAGCCCGTTCACCTCGTCGAACTGCACGACCACCCCGTCGTGCTGCTCGAACGCGAAGCCGTTCAGCCACACCTGCGGGGTCTGGCTGGAGGTGTGGATTTCCTCACCGAACAGCTCGATCGCCGAGCCGTCCAGGGTGGCGTCGACGTAGCCGATGGTGCTGTTGAACGTGTACGGCATGCTGGCCCGGGCCGCGCCGGCTCGCCGGCCCAGCTCGCGCAGCACCTCGATCCCGGAGAAGTGCCGGTTGTCCAGGTCGCGCCGCAGCCGGGTCTGCAACGCCTGGGCCCGCTCGGTGAAGGTGCGGCTGCGGTCCAGCTCGACCTCGATCAGGATGGTCTCGGAGAAGTTGCCGATCGCTTCGAAGATCCGCGGGTGGATCGGTGGCCGGTTGGCCAGCGTGCTGTTCAGGGTGAACCGGTCGCCGGCTCCCCAGCGCGCCAGGGTTTCGGCATAGGCGGTAAGCAGAACGCCGGTCGGGGTGATCCCACGCGCTGCCGCCCGGGCCTTCACCGCCGCCCACGCCGCGGGCTCCAGCCGGGCGACATGCTGGGTGAATCGCGGCTCGGTGATGGCCGCCGGGGTGCTCGCCAGGGGCAGGTCCGGGCACGGCGCGAGGTCGTCCAGCCGATCCAGCCAGTACGCCCGCGAACGCTCGTACGGCGCCTGGGTACGGGCCTTGGCCAGCGCGGTCACGTAGTCGGCGAACGATGCCTCGCCGCCGGCCGGTTCCGGCTCGCCTTGGTAGGCGGCGTACCACTGCCGGAAGAACAGGAACATGCTGATGCCGTCCATGACCAGGCCGTCGTGGCCCACGTGCAGCACCATCTGGTCATCGGCCAGCACGGAGACCTCGGCGGCCAGCATCGGCGCGCTGTCGAGCGGGAAGATCCGGTGCGAGCGCTGTTCGCGCAGTTCCAGCAGCCGCCGCCGCTGCTCGCCGGGTTCCAGGCCGCGCAGGTCGTACCGGGGAATGGTCAGCTCCGGCACGCTGTCGGACTCCAGTTGCCGGCCGTCGTCGGTGAAGCAGGTACGGAGCATGCCGTGCCGGGCGACCACCCGGTTCAGCGCCGCCGCCAGCCGGTCCAGATCCCAGTTGCCGGCGATCTCGTGGTAGACGTGGCTGGCGATGTTGCCCAGTTCGACCGCGCCACCCCGGCCGATCAGGTAGCCCCGCTGCAGCAGGGTGACCTCGAAGCTCTGCTCGGCAGCCCGCTGCCGGGCCCGCAGGTAGTCGATCAGCTCGGGCTTGATCGCCTTGATCCGGCCGACCAATTCGGCATCGATCCGGTCGCGCTGCCCCTGCAGCCGCAGGTCCTCGCCGGCCAGGCTGACCGACAGGCCTCGGCTGCTCACCTCCTCGAGCAGCTCGGTGATGGCGGTGGTACTCACGTACGCGGCACCTCGGCGATCTCGGCGATCAGGTCATCGGTCATGGCGGCCTCCAGGTAGCGGGCAAGCTCGGCCATCGAGCCCCCGCCGAGCAACTGCTCGATGCTGACGTCCACCCCGGTCCGGTTCAGGATCTGGTACTGCAGCGCGATCGACTGCATCGAGGTCATGCCCAGCAGGGCGAGCGAGCTGCCCGGCTCGGTCGCCGCCGGATCGAGTTGCAGCGACTCGCAGACGGTCGCGTTCAGCCAGGCCAGCACCGGTGACTGCTCGGCGGGCGCGCCGAAGAAGACCACATCGGCCAGCTCGACCGGGGTGCCGGCCGGCAGCATCGGCACCTGGCCCGGCCAGTTCACCGGCTCGTCCTGCCCCAGCGCCGCGCACAGCCGGCCGGCGAACCGGGGCATCACCGGTGCGCTGACCAGCGACAGCAGCCGGGCCGCCGCCAGCTCCAGCGCGATCGCGGTGCGGGCCTCGTCCTGCCACTCCGGCAGCTGCGCGGTGTAGCGCGCGGCGGCCGCGAACTCGGTGACGTCGTCGACGATTCCGGCCAGTTCGCGAGCCGCCCGGTTCAGCGAGAAGCCGTCCTGGCCGAGCGCCTGGCCGATCGCGGTACGCCGCTGCTCCAGCCGTGCCAGGAATGCGTGATGCTCCGGGGTCCAGGTCTCGGCAGCCGGTGCCACCCCGCCGTACTGCTTGTCCAGCCGGCTGCCCAGGTCGTTCAGCCAGCGCTGCCAGCCACCGACCAGGGTGTCGGCGACGAAGCTGTCGTACTCGGCCCGGACGAAGTTGGTGCGCCGGCCCTCCGGCCGCATCCAGGACAGGTAGCAGCGGACCGCGTCCACCGTGTGCGGCGTCAGGATGTCCTTGCCCCAGATCGCATGCCGCCGGCTGGTGGAGAACTTGCTGCCGTCCAGCAGGCTGAACTCGTTGAGGTTGTAGTCGATGTCCGGGTTCCAGTCCGGGTGCGCCAGCCGGTACATGGCCGGCACGAACACGGTGTGGTAGAAGGTGTTGTCGAAGCCCATGAAATGCACGATCTTCCAGTCGGGCTGGGGCTGATCGGCGCGCCAGTCCCGGCCGAGCCGGCGACCGACGGCCTCGATGCCGTGCAGGAACCGGTAGGCCATGTCGACCCATACCCAGATCACCTGGCCGTCCACGCCGGGCTCGGCCGGCGGCACCCCCCACTCGCCGGGGTGGGTGATCGCCACGTTCAGCTCGTCCCGCCGGAACAGCCGGTCGCTGAGCTCCTTCACCCGGGCCGGCACCCGGCCGAGCCGGTGGTGCGCCGCCAGGTCGGCGCGCATCTCGTGCAGGGCCAGCGAATAACGGGTCAGCTCGGCCACCCGCGGCCTCGCCCCGGACCGTCCGGACACCGGCTCGCCCAGGTCGGCGCAGAAGTTCGGCTCGCCGCACTCCTCGCACATGTTGCCGCCGGTCGGCTGGCCGCAGGTCGGGCAGTTGCCGGACGCGTCGACCTCGTAGAGGTAGTCGCCGGTCTCGCCGTCCAGCAACGCCGGGTCCGACCGCAGCGACACCAGCGGGGACGCGGCGACCCGGGAGAAGAACCGGCGGACCCGGTCCGGGTAGACCGGATCCGCGCCGGAGACGGTGTATTCGTCGATGCTGACGTCGAGCAGCTGGTGGGTCGCATAGATCTCTGCGCTGTAGTAGGCCGCGGTCTCAGCGCACGACCGGCCGTCCCGGCGGGCGGCGCCGGCGACGTAACTCTGGAAGTCGTCGCTGCCGGCGATGTGGAACACCAGCGCCCCGTTCATCCGCTGGAACCGGACGTAGGCGTCCGCACCCAGGTACGGGCCGCCCAGGTGCCCCAGGTGCAGATCGCCGTTCGGGGTGGTGGGCGAGGAGAACACAAAGATCGGGCGGCTGTCGAAACCGCGGTTCCCGGCCTGGACGTCGTTCATCCCGCGCTCCTGACTTCGGCGGACAACTGCAGAAGGTCGACGGCCTCGGCGGCGATCGCCGGGGCCAGCCGATAGCCGGAGCCGTTGGCGGCCCCGGCGAAGACGATCCGGCCGGCGTCGTCCAGCCGGCTCACCTGCGGCTCGGCGTTCATGCTGTACGCGTCGCAGAAAACCCGTCCGGACGTGCAGTCCTCGGCCAGGCTCGGCGAGTACCGGCGCAGGCACTGCCGGGCCTGTTCCAGGTTCTCCGCCGACAGGCCGTCGTACAGGTGGTCCGGGTCGACGTCCCACTCCGGGCAGGTGTAGCTGAACAACCAGTGGCCGCGATGGACCAGCGGGATGAGGAACGCGTCCTCGTCGGAGAAGATGACCGCCCGGTCGCGCTCGCCGGGCACCTGCTCGACGTGCAGGGCGACGATCTTCTTCACCCGCAGGCCCAGCGGTGCGACCAGCTCCCGCCAAGCCGGCGCGTGCAACCACGGTCCCGGCGCGAGAACCACCTGGTCGGCGTGCAGCTGCTCGCCGGTGCCCAGTCGGATGCGCACGCCGTCCGCGACTGGTTCCAGGCCGGTGACCCGGACGCCTTCGCGGTACCGCACCCGGCGGCGCAGCTCCCGGGCCAGGGCCAGGCTCACCCCGTACACGTCGGCCTGGTGGCAACCGTCGATCCGCCACCGGCCGGCCTGCTCGGGCAGCCGGATCTGCTGGTTCGGCAATGCCGCAAGCCGCACCGGCTCCGCCTCGGGCAGGTACGCGGCCAGCGCCTCGGCCGCCGGCCGGCTGCTGACCACCGTGGCCTCGGGCAGCTGATAGATCGGCAGGAACGGCTGATTCTCCAACAGCTTGCGGTAGAACTCGGCGCTGTACCGGGACATCTCGCGGACCCGCTCGGTGCCGCCGCGCAGCAGGTGCAGGCCGGCCGAGCGACGGCTGGCGCCGGCACCGACGCCGTCCCGGTCGAGCACGGTCAGCGTCGGCTGCGGTGCCCGGCCGGCCAGTTCGTAGGCCACCAGCGTGCCGATGATGCCCGCCCCGACAACGGTGGTGATAGGCGCGCTCATGGTCGGCTCGTCACTCCGCGGTGGCGGCGGACCGCTTGGTCACCCATTCGATGAAGGATGGGTGTTGCGGGTTGGTGTTGGTGTTGGTGAGGCTGTCCAGGATCCGT
>DASUAC010000600.1:0-6239 GCA_035763985.1 Jatrophihabitans sp.
ACCGCCATCCGGGCCTCCGGCGTGCTGACCGAGGCCAACTGGGGCAATGGGGTGGCCGCACCGTAGTAGTCGATGGTGATCCGGGCGAAGCTGCTGGCGGCGGCCCGTCCGGTCCGCAGGCTGGCCAGGTCGTCCCGCAGCACCGACACGGCCTTTTCCATCTTCTCTTCCGCCTCGAAGAGCGTTTCGTCGATCACGTCTCGTCTCCTGTATCCGCCGCCGGTGCGCTACCGGCTCGGCACCACCCGGGTACCGATCTTCTCACCCCGGACGACCTTTTCGATGTTGCCGTCGGCAAGGCCGAACACCACGATCGGCATGCCGTTGTCCCGGCACAGGCTGATCGCGGTGGCGTCGGCGACCTGCAGGTCGCGCTGCAGCACTTCGTCGAAACTGATCTCGTCGAACTTGTGCGCCTGCGGATCCAGCTTGGGGTCGGCGTCGTACACCCCGTCCACCCCGCTCTTGCCCATCATCAGCACGTCGCAGCCGATCTCCAGCGCACGCTGGGCGGCCGCGGTGTCAGTGGAGAAGTACGGCATGCCGGCCCCGGCGCCGAAGATCACCACCCGGCCCTTCTCCAGGTGCCGCTCGGCGCGCCGGGGCACGTACGGCTCGGCCACCTGGCCCATCGCGATCGCGGTCTGCACCCGGGTCTGCTGGCCGGCCTTCTCCAGGAAGTCCTGCAGGGCCAGGCAGTTCATCACCGTGCCCAGCATGCCCATGTAGTCGGCACGGTCGCGGTCCATGCCGCGCTGGCTGAGCTGGGCGCCGCGGAAGAAGTTGCCGCCGCCGACCACCACCGCGACCTGGGCGCCCAGCTTGACCACGTCGGAGATCTGCAGCGCGATCGACTGGACCACGTCCGGGTCGACGCCGATCGCGCCGCCGCCGAACACCTCGCCGGACAGCTTGATCATCACCCGCCGGTAGCGCACCGGCAGCGGTTCCTCGTACGGCGGCCGGGACGGCAGAAGGGCCGCCTGTCCTCGTTCGGTCATGGCGGCCCCTCTCGTCGCTGCGGTGGTGCTGTAAGGATCCTGCCTCATCGGCGCCGCGGCCGGGGGCCGCGGCACGCGTTCCTCAGGCCGCGCCGACCTCGAATCGGGCAAATCCGGTCACCGTGACGCCCGCTTCGTCTAGCAGCGCCTTCACCGTCTTCTTGCTGTCCTGGACGGCCGGCTGCTCCAGCAGCACGCCACCCTCGGACTTGAAGAACCCGGTCAACCGGCCCTCCACGATCTTGGGCAGCGCGGCCTCCGGCTTGCCCTCCTCACGCGCGGTCGCCTCGGCGATCCGGCGCTCGTTCTCGATGGTCTCGGCCGGCACGTCCTCCCGGCTGAGGTACTGCGCCTTGAGCGCGGCCACCTGCATCGCAGCCCCGCGGGCCACGGCCAGGTCATCGCCGGTGAACGACACCAGCACGCCCACCTGCGGCGGCAGGTCGGAGGACTTCTTGTGCAGGTAGGTGGCGATCTTGCCTTCCAGCTTGGTCGCCCGGCGCAGCTCGATCTTCTCCCCGATCACCGCGTTGAGCTCCTCGATGTTCTGCGCGACGGTCTTGCCGTCGGCCAGCGTCTCGGTGAGCAGCGAGGCGGCGTCGGTGGCGGACGAGGCGACGAAGTGGGCGACGATGTCGCCGGCCAGCGTCTGGAACTGCTCGTTCTTGGCGACGAAGTCGGTCTCGCAGGCCAACTCGATCATCGCGTTCTCGGCGGCCGCGATCAGGCCGTTGCTGGTCTGCCGCTCGGCACCACGCTTGGCCGCCTTGCCGGCGCCCTTGATCCGCAGTTTCTCGACGGCCTTGTCGAAATCACCGTCGGCACTCTCCAGGGCCTTCTTGGCGTCCATCATGCCGGCGCCGGTGGCGTCCCGGAGCTTCTTCACATCGGCGGCACTGATAGCCATCTGGTCGATGTCCTTCTTTCCAATCGATTCGGTTTGTCCGGTGGCCGGCGTGCGCGCGGCCCTATCTTGGGTCGCGTCCGCCGCTTCCGGGTTCGGCCGGCTTGTCGAGGCCGGGTGGGTCGAGCCGGTACTGGGCCGGATGGCCGAGCCGGTACTGGGCCGGATGGCCGAGCCGGCGGGCAGGGGCTTGCCGGCTCGGGCCTTCGGCGCTCAGGAGCCGGCTGGCTCGTTCCCCGCCTCCGGCTGACCGGCTTCGGCCTGACCGGCTTCGGCCTGGCCGGCTTCCGGCTGGCCGGCTTCGGTCGCGGCCGGCTCTGCGGCCGGTTCTGCGGTGGCCTCGGCGGTTGGCTCTGCGGTGGCCGGCTCTGCGGTCGCTTCTGCGGTGGCCTCGGCGGTTGGCTCTGCGGTGGCCTCGGTCGGGCGCAGCAGTTCGGTCTCCCAGTCGGCCAACGGCTCGTCCGCGGCCAGCACGCCGGGCTCCGGCTTCTCGTCCCGGCCGGCGTTGGCCGCCAGGCCGGCGCGGGCCATCAGGCCCTCGGCCACCGCGTCGGCCACCACCCGGGTGAGCAGCGCCGCACTGCGGATCGCGTCGTCGTTGCCCGGAATCTTGTAGTCGACCTCGTCCGGGTCGCAGTTGGTGTCGAGGATCGCGATCACCGGGATATTCAGCTTGTGCGCCTCGGCGACCGCCAGGTGCTCCTTCTTGGTGTCGACGATCCAGACCGCGCTCGGCGTCTTGGTCATCTCCCGGATGCCGCCCAGCGAGCGCTCCAGCTTGGACTTCTCCCGGCCCAGGATCAGCTGCTCCTTCTTGGTGGCGGTGCCTTCCCAGCCGTTGGCCTCCAGCGCCTCCAGTTCCTTGAGCCGCTGCAACCTCTTGTACACGGTGGAGAAGTTGGTGAGCATGCCACCCAGCCAGCGCTGGTTGACGTACGGCATGCCGACCCGGGTGGCCTGCTCGGCGATGGCCTCCTGCGCCTGCTTCTTGGTGCCGATGAACAGCACCGAACCGCCGTGCGCGACCGTCTCCTTGACGAACTCGTAGGCCCGGTCGATGTAGCTCAGGGTTTGCTGCAGGTCGATGATGTAGATGCCGTTGCGCTCGGTGAAGATGAACCGTTTCATCTTCGGGTTCCAGCGCCGGGTCTGATGCCCGAAGTGCACGCCGGAATCGAGCAGGTTCTTCATGGTGACGACGGCCATCCGGCGCGTCCTCCTTGCGTTCACGCGCGGCCCGTCGGACCGCGCTGCCTCGGTTGTCGTGCGACGGCGGGTTACCGCCGCACCCTGGTGCCCGGTGTCGTGGCCAGCCGCCTACGCCCGATTTCGGCGTGGACCGAGGTCAGCCATCTACCTGCCGTGGTGGTTCTACAGGCGGGCACGCGAAGTCACCCAGCTCGAGCCGGGTGCAAGGGGAAGCTTAACCGGACCCAACCGCCGCCGCGAAATCGGCCCTGTGGATGAGTCCGGCCGAGCTCTCGGCGTTATCCACAACTTCGCTCGGACTCGGTCCGGCCGGCCCACCTTGGGCGAGGCTGAGGCATGCGAACGATAGCGGTCTGGGTGCTGCTGAGCATCGGAGTGGCGACGTCGGGGGCCGGAGTGCTCGGGACGACTGCCGGCTGGCCGGACGGCACGTCGGTGACCGCCCACGCGGCCGGGACCGGCCCTGCGACCGGCCCTGTGATCGGGACCGGCCGTGGGTCCGTCTCGGTCCGGGCGGCGGTATCGGTCCGGGCGCCGGTGTCGGTCCGGGCACCCGGGTCGGTCCGGGCGGCGGCATCGGTCCGGGCGGCGGTGACCGACCTGGGGACCGTGCCGGCCGGGCGCGCCGCCGGCTACTACCGGCCACCGGTTGCCGGCGCACTGAAGGTGTTGCGCGACTTCTCACCGCCGGCCACACCGTACGGACCGGGCCACTTGGGCGTGGATCTCGCGGCCGGCGCCGGGGCCACGGTGCTCGCGGCCGGTGCCGGGGTGGTCCGGTTCGCCGGCCGGGTAGCCGGCCGCGGCATCGTCGTGATCGCCCATCCGGACGGGGTCAGCACCGAGTACGAACCGCTCACACCGGCGGTGGTGGCCGGTCAGCCGGTCATCGCCGGGCAACCGATCGGCCGGCTCGCCGGTCGGCATCGAGGCTGCCCGGCAGTCGGCTGCCTGCATTGGGGCGCCCGGCGTCACGGGCAATACATCGATCCGCTGAGCCTGCTCCGGCCACTCGGCGTGGTGCGCCTGCTGCCCTGGGATGGGCCGCCCGTCGGCTGAGGGTCGTTGCCCCGGCGATTCCGCCCCGTTGGGGCGGCCGGCTGACCCTTGGATGGCGCCATTCGAGCCGGCAAGCCATTCGAGCCGGCAGGACATCTCTGAGCCGGCCCGCCACCTCCGGTCCGCCACCTCCGGTCCGCCCCCTCCGGACCGGCAGCTGACCGGGACGACAGCTGCCCGGGCCGGGCCCTGGCCGGGCGGCCCTGACCGGCCGCGGTGGGGCGCGGCTCAGGCTCGTGGATGTGCCTGCTCGAAGCTTCGGCGCAACCGATCGACCGAGACGTGGGTGTAGATCTGCGTCGTGGCCAGGCTCGCGTGGCCGAGCAATTCCTGGACCGCGCGCAGGTCGGCGCCACCGTCGAGCAGATGGGTGGCGGCGGTGTGCCGCAGCCCGTGCGGGGACAGGCCACGCCCACCCACCACCTCCGAGGTCGCCCGGTTCACGACCGCGCGAGCCGTCCGCTGATCGAGCCGGCCGCCCCGGCGGCCGAGCAGCAGGGCGTCCCCGGACGCCGGCTTGACCCAGGTTGGCCGGCCCCGGTCCAGCCAGCGCTGCAATGCCTGCTCGGCCGGTATCCCGTACGGCACGGTTCGCTGCTTGTCCCCCTTGCCGATGACTCGTACCAGCCGGCGACCACGGTCCAGGTCGGACAGGTTCAGACCGACCAGTTCGGCGACCCGGATTCCCGTGCCGTACAGCAACTCCAGGATCAGCCGGTCCCGCAGTTGCAGCGGCTCCTCACCGTCCAGGGCATCGATGGTCGCTCCGGCGTCGGCCGCCGACAGCACGGACGGAAGCGTCCGATGCGGACGTGGGCTGGCCAGCAGTTCACCGACGTCCGCGGACAGCAACTGGTGCTGGAAGGCCCACCGGGTGAAGGTCCGGGCGGCCGCTGCGCGTCTGGCCAGCGTGGTCCGGGATGCCCCGCCACGCTGTTGGTCGGCAAGCCAGCCACGCAGTGTCCGCAGGGTCAGACCGGACAGGTCACCGCCCTGCCGGCTCAGCTGGGTCAACAGCAGCGTGAGGTCACCGAGGTAGGCCTTGCAGGTGTTGGCGGAGCGATTGCGCTCCAACCGCAGCGACCGCTCGAAATCGGCCAGGACCGTCTGCAAGGCCGTGGGCAACTCACGGCGGAGCGCCGCGAGGTCGAGCCGTGGTGCGCGTGGCCGCTGACGCGGCAGGCCACTCTCGGTGCGGTGCTCGGCCCGGGAGGCGGTTTTGCCCGGCCGACGCTGCGGCGCGGCGCGGTCGCCCGGCGCAGGACTGTCGGCCGGCGCAGAACTGTCGCCCAGCGCGGCGCGACCATCCGGCGCGATGCAATCGCCCGGCGCAGGACTGTCGCCCGGCGCGGCGCGACCATCCGGCGCGATGCGGTTGGCGGGCACGGAGCTGTCGCCCGCCACGGCTTTCGAAGGCACCGATCAACCGTGCGCGAGCCGACCACGCTGGTCAACTCGCCACGCGGACACCCGAACGGTCTGCTCAGCGGCACCGTCATCGCGGGCCGGCCGGTCTCCGCACCAACCGATATCCCTCCCGGGACCCGACGACGAGTCCGTGCGCCAGCAGCATCGGCAGTGCGGCCAACACCGCCGAGACCGGTTGCCCGCTCAGCCGGGCCAGCTGCGTCTCGGTAACCGGGCCCTGCGCCGGGAAGCCGTCCAGCACCGTCCGGGCGGCCGCATCCAGCGCGTCCGGCGGCCGTGGGGTGGCCTGCTGGACACTCCGGGCAGCACCCGAACCGTCCGTCGGGGCAGCCCCGTCAACCTGCAGCGACCTGCCGTTCGAGCCGGCCGGGGCGAAGCTGTCGCTCGTCGCTGCACCGACGGCCGCCGAACCGGCAGGGTCAGCGGCGCTCCGAGTCAGCGAGCAGAACTCCAGGATGTCGGACACCGAGGTGACCAGGTGCGCCGGCCGCTCGTCTCGCTGCAGCAACCGGTGGCAGCCGACCGACATCGCGGAGGTCACCGGACCGGGTACCGCGAGCACCGGCCGGCCGAGGTCCCAGGCATGGCCGGCGGTGTTCAGCGCGCCCGACCGCCGGCCCGCCTCGACCACCACGGTG
>DASUAC010000601.1:0-7570 GCA_035763985.1 Jatrophihabitans sp.
ACGGATCGCTGTCGCTGGTCGGGCGGGTCTCGCTCGCGATCGCGTACGCCGAGTTGTTCCGGATCGCCTGGCAGTTCTTCTTCTACCTGCGTACCGACATCTACGTGCTGATCGCCACCGTGCTCGGCTGCGTCAACCTGCACACGACCGCGCAGCGGCTGCTGGCGAATCGGCTGAACCGGCTGCTGTCCCGGCCGGCCGTGCACGACGAGGCCGAGTTCCATCCGGTCGACCGCCGAGCCGCCGGCTGGTACAGCTGGCTGCTGATCGTCGGGTACACCTTCAGCCTGGCCACCTTCCTCGGCGGCGGTGTGCCGGTGATCGTACGGATGGCTCGGGGGGTGGTGCATCGGCTGACCACCGGTGGCAGCGATGCGTGGCAGCTGGCGGATGCGGTCATCGTCACCGTGTTCACCGTCGGCCAGCTCGTACTGGCCGTCGGTCTGGCCATCCAGCGCCGGATCAAGGACCGCCGGCAGCCCCAGCGTTTCGTTCTCGGCTGAAATCGAAAGGAATATCGCCATGCAGCACTACTGGATTCGCGGCCGGCGCCGGATATTCCGCGAGGAGGCCCGCCGCCGGTTGTCATTGCCGCCCACGCTGGCCGTCCTGGACGCGCACCGGCGGCTGCGCGGTCCCTACACGGCTGCCGGGACATTCCTGCGCCGGTTCGCCGACGACCTCATCGAACGCTGCCCGGACAGTGTGGCGCGGCACAACATCGAACTTGTCACCAGCGCCCCGGAGCTCGAAGGCCGGCTGCCCACCGCCTGGCGCACCCTGGAGTGGGTGGTCAAGGACGAGGAGCGGACCCGGTTCTACTCGCGGCTGCACACCCGCAACATCGCCAACGGGCTGGCCGAGGTGCTGCGGGATTACCTCATCGCTCGTGGCGAGGGTCCATGCACGCTTGTCTTCGAGAACGCGCACGAGGCCGACCCGACCGATCAGGAACTCATCTCGGTGCTGCTCCGGCGCACCGACCTGCCCGGTCTGGTGGTGGTCGTCGGCACCAGCGACGAGTCGCCGGCCGATCCGCCCGGCGAGATCGACATCTCGATGGCCGAGCACCTGGCCACCTTCGCCACGCCGGTGGACGCTGAGCCGGTCGCGGCCGACGCCGAGCCGGACGACGCTGAGGTCGCGGCCGAGCCGGCACACGGGGCGGAGATCCGTGCGCTGGCCAGGGAATATGTGGACTCCGACGGGGTGAGCGACGATCCCGAACTGCTGGCCGCGTATCTGCAACTGCCCGGGGCCGAACGAGCCGAGCTGCACGACGACCGGCGCCGGCAGCTGGTCCGGCGGGCGGAGTTCTCGCTGACGCTCGGAGCGATTCCCTACCATGCCGAGCACGGCAGCGAACCGGGCTCGACGGGGGTGCAGACCCTGCTGGATGCGGTGCGGCACTGCCGCGCCGTCGGGCTCTATCAGGCGACGGTGGAGTTCGGGCTGCGCGGACGGGCCCTGGTCGAGCCCCGGTCGGAATGGCAGTCCTGGTGGGCGTTCACGCACGGCGCCAGCAACGCGATGGCGACCCTGGGCCGCGCGGACGAGGCCCTGGCGCTCTACAACGAGGCCCGGGCTGCCAGCCAGGACACCGAGGTGCACCGGGAACTCGCGTACGCGACGGGGATGCTGTATGCCCGCCATTACCCGGAGCCGCAACGTGACTACCTGCTGGCCCGCGCCTGGATGAACCAGACCATCGTGCTCGCGGCCGCGCTGCCGCAGCCGAAGCAGCGTGCGTTCCAGTCGGTGTTCGCGAGGAACGGCCTCGCCCTGGTCGAGGTCCGGGACCGCCGCCCGGACGAGGCGCTGCGGTTGCTGGAGTACGGCATGGCCAGGCTCGCCGAGGAACTCGAGCCGGACGAGCATCGGCTGCACCGGGTGGTGCTGCGGTACAACCGGGCCCAGGTTTATGTCGGAATGGGGGACTTCCAGAAGGCACTCGAGGAGTACCAGGAGGTGGTGCGGATCGATCCGAACTTTCCGGAGCACCACTTCAACCTGGGCATGGTGTTGCGCCGGCTCGGCCGGAACTCCGAGGCGCTCGAGAGTTTTGCCAGCGCCCTGGAGATCTCGCCACCGTTCCCGGAGGCCTACTACAACCTCGCCGACACCAGGATGGAACTCGGCGACCCGGCCGGTGCCCTGGCCGACTTCGCCCAGGTGATCCAGCTGGATCCGAAGCACATCGACGCCCGGATCAACCGGGCCGGGCTCCGCTGTGACGAAGGAGATCTGGACGGTGCCTGGGCCGATGTGACGGCCGGCCTGGGGCTCGATCCCGAGAACCCGTACCTGCTGGCGCTGCAAGGCAGGATCCTTGCCGAGCGGGGCGAGCACGAGGGGGCTGAGCAGGCCTTGTCCCGTGCGCTGGAGCTGGACGCCACCCTCGCCGAGGCTTGGGCGTTGCGGGGCGTGCTGTACCTGCAGGACGGCGACGCCGAGCGGGCGATCGCGGATCTCGATCGGGCGGCCGAGCTGAACGGCACGCCGGACATCCTGTTCAACCGGGCGCTGGCCCACGAGGAGCTCGGCAGCTTGGACCGGGCGGTCGCCGACTACGACGCCATCCTGGCGGTCGCCGACGATCCCGACGCCGCCGAGCGACGCCGGTTGTGCCTGGGCGCCCGGGCATCGTGATCGGGACTCAGGTCGTTGGGCCGGCGGACTCCGGTGCCGAGCCGCCTGCCACGACGTAGGACCACAGCTCACTGCTGACGCCGACCGGCCGCTGGGCGCCGCCCTCGGCCTGGTCCGGCCGGTGTCCGTGGCCGAAGGCCGGCGAGTCCCGCCAGGCCTGGAAGGCCGCCTCGTCCCGCCACCGGGTCACCACCAGCCAGGTGGTGCGGCCGTCGGTCGGCTGCAGCAGTTCGAAGCCCTCGAAGCCGTCCTGGCCGTCGACCGCGCCCGCCCTGGCGGCGAATCGGCGGGCAAGCTCGTCACCGCTGTCCGGCGGCACGGTGATCGCGTTGATCTTGATGACTGACATGATCCGATGCTGCCACGAACCGGTCCCGGCGCGTCCGTTAGGGAGTTGTCGGTGGTCGGGTGCAGAATCGGAAGCCGCTGGCCAGCCCGCACGTGGGGGCGCCACCTGACGAAATGAGGGCACCGCTGTGACCGTTCCTGCTGCCGCATCAGGTGCCTCGGACTCGTTCGTCCACCTGCATGTGCACACCGAGTACTCGATGCTCGACGGTGCGGCGCGGCTGAAGGATCTGTTCAGCACGACGGCCGAGATGGGCATGCCAGCGCTGGCGATGACCGATCACGGCAACGTCTTCGGCGCCTACGACTTCTACAAGCAGGCCAACGCCGCGGGCGTGAAGCCGATCATCGGCATGGAGGCCTACCTCACCCCGAACACCCACCGGTCCGACCGGTCCCGGGTGCGCTGGGCGAGCGGCGGCGAGGACGACGTCTCCGGCGGTGGCGCGTTCACCCACATGACGCTGCTGGCCGAGACCACGGCCGGCATGCACAACCTGTTCCGGTTGTCCTCCCGGTCCAGCCTGGAGGGGTTCTTCTACAAGCCACGGGCCGACCGGGAACTGCTGTCCGAGTACGCCGGCGGCCTGATCGCCACCACCGGCTGCCCGTCCGGTGAGATCCAGACCTGGCTGCGGATCGGCAATTACGAGAAAGCCCGGGCCACCGCGTCCGAGTTCCGGGACATCTTCGGCCGGGGCAACTTCTACCTGGAGCTGATGGATCACGGCCTGGACATCGAGACCCGGGTCCGGGACGGGCTGATCCGGCTCGGCCGGGACCTCAACCTGCCGATGGTCGCCACCAACGACCTGCACTACACCCGGCGGGAGGACGCCGACGCACACGAGGTGCTGCTGTGCGTCCAGTCCGGCAAGACCATGGCCGACCCGAACCGGTTCAAGTTCGACGCCAAGGACTTCTACCTCAAGTCCCCGGCCGAGATGCGCTCGCTGTGGGCGGACAAGTACGACCTGCGCGAGGCCTGCGACAACACCCTGCTGATCGCCGAACGCTGCTCGGTCACCTTCGACGAGTCGGCCAACTACATGCCGGTCTTCCCGGTGCCGGAGGGGGAGACCGAGCAGTCCTGGTTCGTCAAGGAGGTCGAGACCGGCCTGCTCCGCCGGTACCCGGGCGGGGTGCCGGACGAGGTGCGCAAGCAGGCCGAGTACGAGGTCGGCGTCATCGTCCAGATGGGCTTCCCGGGCTACTTCCTGGTGGTGGCCGACTTCATCAACTGGGCGAAGGAGAACGGCATCCGGGTCGGCCCCGGCCGTGGCTCCGGCGCCGGTTCGATGGCCGCGTACGCGATGCGGATCACCGACCTGGATCCGCTCGAGCACGGGCTGATCTTCGAGCGCTTCCTCAACCCGGACCGGGTGTCCATGCCGGACTTCGACGTGGACTTCGACGAACGCCGGCGGGGCGAGGTGATCCGGTACGTCACCGAGAAGTACGGCGACGACCGGGTGGCCCAGATCGTCACCTACGGCACCATCAAGGCCAAGCAGGCGGTCAAGGACGCCGCCCGGGTGCTCGGCTACCCGTTCGCGATGGGTGACCGGATCACCAAGGTGATGCCACCACCGGTGATGGGCAAGGACGTCCCGCTGGCCGGCATCTTCGACCCGGAGCACAAGCGGTACGGCGAGGCGGGCGAGTTCCGGGCGCTGTACGACAGCGACCCGGAGGTGCAGCGGGTGGTCGACACCGCCCGCGGCCTGGAGGGACTCAAGCGGCAGTGGGGCGTGCACGCGGCCGGCGTGATCATGTCCTCGGCGCCGTTGCTGAACGTCATCCCGATCATGCGGCGGGAGCAGGACGGGGCGGTGATCACCCAGTTCGACTACCCGTCGTGCGAGAGCCTCGGCCTGATCAAGATGGACTTCCTGGGGTTGCGCAACCTCACCATCCTGGACGACGCGGTGGACAACATCCGGGCCAACAAGGGCATCGACCTGGTGCTGGAGGAGCTGCCGCTGGACGACAAGGCCACCTACGAGCTGCTGACCCGCGGCGACACCCTGGGGGTGTTCCAGCTGGACGGCGGCCCGCTGCGGGCGCTGCTGCGGTCCATGCGCCCGGACAACTTCGAGGACATCTCCGCGGTCATCGCGCTGTACCGGCCCGGGCCGATGGGCGCCGACTCGCACAACAAGTACGCCAACCGCAAGAACAACCGCGAGCCGGTGGAGCCGATCCACCCGGAGCTTGCCGAGGCGCTGGCTCCGCTGCTCGGCGACACCTACGGGCTGATCATCTACCAGGAGCAGGTGATGGCGATCGCCCAGCACCTGGCCGGCTACACCCTGGGCGGCGCGGATCTGCTGCGCCGGGCGATGGGCAAGAAGAAGAAAGCCGAACTGGACGCCCAGTACGAGACGTTCTCCTCCGGGATGGCCGGGCGCGGCTACTCCGCCGCCGCCATCAAGACGCTCTGGGAGATCCTCGTCCCGTTCTCCGACTACGCCTTCAACAAGGCGCACTCGGCCGCCTACGGCCTGCTGTCGTACTGGACGGCCTACCTCAAGGCGCACTACCCGGCTGAGTACATGGCCGCCCTGCTCACCTCGGTCAAGGACGACAAGGACAAGATGGCCGTCTACCTGGCCGAGTGCCGGCGGATGGGCATCAAGGTGCTGCCACCCTGCGTCAACTCCTCGGATGCCAACTTCACTCCGACCGGCGCCGACATCCGGTTCGGCCTGTCGGCGGTGCGCAACGTCGGCGGCAACGTGGTGGCCTCGATCACCTTGGCTCGCAAGCGGAAGTCGCCGTTCGTGGACTTCATCGACTACCTGCGCAAGGTGGACTCGGTGGCCTGCAACAAGCGCACGGTCGAGGCTCTGATCAAAGCGGGTGCCTTTGATTCGTTGGGCCACCCACGTCAGGGACTCATCCACGTACACGAAGAGTCCATTGAAAAGGCGATGAAGCTGAAGCGGGAGGAAGAAGATCCCCAGGAAGCACTCTTCGGCGGTCCAACGGACGAGACGTTTATCGCCGACTATTCAGTAATGCCGAGAATCCCGGACGGCGAGTGGGACAAGTCAGTGCTGCTCAACTTCGAACGCGAGATGCTCGGCCTCTACGTCTCCGACCATCCGTTGTTCGGCGTGGAGCACATCCTCAAGTCTGCCGCCGAGGTGGGCATCGCCGATCTGCAGACCGACGTGGTCAAGGACGGCGAGCGGGTGGTGGTGGCCGGCATCCTGTCCGGTGTCACCCGGCGGATGACCAAGGACGGCAAGCCGTGGGCCCAGGTGGTGCTGGAGGACCTCGAGGGTTCGGTGGAGGTGTTGTTCTTCCCGCAGTCCTACGCCCAGGTCGGGCTGCAGATCGTCGAGGACGCGATCGTGGTGATCAGCGGCCGGCTGGACGCCCGGGAGGAGAACGTCCGGATCATAGGCTCGGAGCTGCGGCTGCCCGACCTCAGCGGCGATCCACGCGGGCCGCTCAAGCTGGAGATCAGCCGGGAGCGGTGCAACGAACGGGTGATCGGCCGGCTGCGGGAGATCCTGGAGTCCCACCCCGGTTCCACCGAGGTGCAGGTCCAGCTCGGCTTCGGCAACCGGCTCCGGGTGGCGCTGCCGAACTACCGGGTGGAGATCAGCGCCGCCCTGATGGGCGACATCAAGGAGCTGCTCGGTACCAGGGCGATCGTCTCCTGACCGGTGCCGAGGGGCAGCCGATCGATGGCCGGGCGACCTGATGCCCGAGCGGGACGATGCCCGAGCCGGGCCGGACGATGCCCGAGCCGGGCCGGACGATGCCGGCGGACGATGCCGAGCCGGCGCGTCCCCGGCGCGGGCACTCGGATGACCGCCGGTGCGTTGAATAAGACGTGACCGAACCCGTCCAGCGTCCGTCCGACTCCGAGCGTCCGATATGGGGTGAACACCTGGCTCCCGAGCCGGCCTCCAGCGGCTCCGGCCGGGACGGATTCGTCGCCTTCTCCAGCGGGGGATTCACCGGCGACGCAGGCGCCGCCGTGTTCGGTTTCACCCGGCCGGGCCCGCCGGATTCGGAGGCGGCACTGCGCCAGTACCTGATCGTGCGCGCGCTCGGTCGTTCGGTGGTCAACACGGTGCAGTGGTCGGCCCTGGCGATCCTGGCGATCGCGGTGCTGTGCTGGCTGGGTGGGGTCAAGGTGCTCGCGGTGCTCATCGGCCTGGTCGCGGTGGCGGTGCTGCTGCTCCGGTCGCTGCTGTCCGGGCTCGGCCGCCGGCTGTCCGGCGCGAACCGGCTCGGGCCCGCAGAGCCGCAGGTGCGCCGGTTGGTCGCCCGCACCGGCCGCGGGCTGCGCCGGGAACTGCGCCGGGTCGGACTACCCGGAGTGCCCTGGGCGCCGCTGCTGATCGCGCTGCGGCTGATGCGGCCGTACCGGCGCCAGCAGACCGCGCTGAGCCTGGCCCGAGTCGATCTGAACCGGGTGGTTCCGGCCGACCAGTTGGACGAACTGCACCTGCTGCTGCAGTCCGCGGGCCGGCTTCGCTGAACTCGCCGGACCGGTTCGCGCTGAACCTGCCCGACCGGTCCGCGCTGGACCTGCCCGACCGGCCCGCGCTGA
>DASUAC010000602.1:0-6939 GCA_035763985.1 Jatrophihabitans sp.
CGACGTGCGGGTATGACAGAGCGGGATATCCGGTGATGTATCACTTGACGGACCCAACTAAATAGCGGAAGGGGGTCAGTTTTGGACGCCGGAAATGCAGTGCGTGATGAGGCCTACTGGACGCGGGTTTTCTTTGAAGACTCGGGCGAAATTGTGCTACCGGTCAGTAAATCTCGTCGTCGCCTTGCTCTGCTGCGGCGGACTTTTCATCGAGTACTTCTGCGCCTGGACCGTTGGCTGAGATAGCGATTGGGGTACCTGGGGTGTAGAAGATGTTGACGATGCCGCCAGCGGTCCTAGCGCGTATGTCGCCGCCGCCGCTGGTCGAACGCGCCCACCTGATCTTCTTACGCACTTCCACAGCCGCTTCGGCGTCGGCCAGGTCGAACGAGTGGCCGCCGTAGCTTGATAGGTGTGCGATCAAGGCCCTGGTCGGTGTTAGCGCACCGGCCGGGGCCGCCTTATGGGTGGACTCTCTTAGCCCAATGGGTTGTTCCCCCTCCTGCCTTGAATCGACTTCGGCCGTGACCGTAGCGGCGGCCTACCACAGTTCTAGCCGGGTCTGAGCCGCAAGTTACTGGTGGGACTGATATCAACCTGTGTCCTTGTTCGTCCAAACAGTCTTAACCTCAGGTATAGAGTTCGCCGAGTTGTGTCCCCCTTACCCCCGAAGGGATGCCCCGATGCCTGGTGCGGCCGCGTTCGAAACGGGCATCCTGTACTGCGACGACAACCTCAACCGAATGGCGACCCTGTCGAGCGGTTCTGTGGACCTGATCTATCTTGACCCGCCGTTCTTCAGCAATCGCATTTATGAAGTGATCTGGGGCGACGAAGCGGAGGTCCGGTCATTCGCCGACCGCTGGGAAGGCGGCATCCAGGTCTACATCAGCTGGATGCGTGACCGCGCAATGGAGATGCGTCGTCTCTTGCGGCCCGGCGGGGCTCTATATCTGCATTGCGACCCGCACGCCAGCCACTATCTCAAAGTAATGCTTGATGACGTGTTCGGAGCGAATTGCTTCCGAAGCGAGATTGTGTGGAAGCGGACCACCGCGCATAACAGCGCCAAGCGGTACGGCCCGGTGCACGATCTAATCCTCTACTACACGAGCGAGCCGTCGGGCTTCACGTGGAACCCGGTCTATCAGTCCTATGACGAGAAGTACGTCGCCTCGAAATACCGGCATGTGGACGTACATGGAAGGCTCTACCGGCTCAGCGATATGACGGGGGCCGGTATTCGCCAGGGCGACAGCGGCACTGAGTGGCGCGGGTACAACCCGACGAGCATAGGCCGGCATTGGGCCATCCCTTCCTATGCCGCCGAGAAGTATTTTCAAAAGACCGGCCGCAATCTGGAAGACCTGCCGTTTCTGGCACGGCTGGACGCCATGGACGAAATCGGCTTGGTGCAGTGGCCCAGGAAACCCGGTGGCAAGCCTGAGATGCGGCGGCTACTGGAAGACATGCCGGGCGTGCAACTTCAGGACGTCTGGACCGACATCGACGCGCTCAACGCCCGCGCCAGGGAACGGCTCGGGTACCCGACTCAAAAGCCGGAGTCATTGTTAGAGCGCATCATCACGGCCAGCACCAACAAGGGTGACGTGGTGCTCGACCCGTTTTGCGGCTGCGGTACTACGGTCACCGTCGCGCATAAGATGGAACGTGAGTGGGTAGGAATCGACATCAGTCCTACGGCGGTCAACATCATGGACCGCCGCATCAAGCGGATACCGGGCGCTGCCTCGCCGAAGCTTATCGGCCTGCCGTCATCGGTGGAGAGCCTGCGTAAGTTGAAGCCATTCGAATTCCAGAACTGGGTTATACAACAGTTCTACGGCGTCAATTCGAAACGCAAGACCAATGACATGGGCATTGACGGTTACACCTACTTGACCCACGACCCGATCCAAGTCAAGCAGTCCGAAAGCGTCGGCAGGAACGTTGTCGACAACTTCGAAACCGCCGTCAAGCGGGACCGCTCTACATCGGGCTGGATCGTCGCGTTCAGCTTCACCAGAGGAGCGCACGAAGAGGTTGCCCGCGCCCGATGGGAAGAGAAGCTAGACATCAAGCTGGTGACCGTGGAACAACTGCTCAAGCCACGCAGCGAGCGGCGCGGCCCGCTGTGGCCGGAGCCCGCGACGGTAACCGAGATACCTCTACTCACCCCCCGCGACCCACAGGACCTGCCCACGGCGGAGGAGCTAGTCGCCAACCTGCGCGTAGCCAGCGCTTAGCCCACGAACTCACAGGGCACAATGCGGACGTACGGGGTACGCTGGCGGCGGAGGCGACGCCATGCCCGGACTGACGCGAACGAGCGTCATCGCGTGCATCCTCACTGCCTGCGGCGTCGTGGCACAGAGCCTCACTTCAGCAAGCTACCTCCCCACTGTCGGGCAGTTGCTCGCGCTCCTAGCCGCCTTCCTCATCGCGATTGCCCCCGTCCTCATCGTTCAAAAAGCCGTCAAAGGGACAATCGGCTTGGTTGCCCTAGGGTGATATGGCTGCCCGTCCAATGTTGTAAAACGGGCGAGTCAACCAGGTGATTAAACCGGCGTACTGTTTAAATGGGGGCAGACTTACCGCTCGTATAAGCGGGCGGTAAGTCAGCCGACGGCCGCCGACGTTGCCCAACAGCAGCCTAAGCCGCTGTGAGTCGGTGGCGTGGCAGTGGGTGTAGAGCCAATCGAACTGGTGCAGGTAGCGCTGCAGGTGCTCCACGCTGACGTGGTGGTGAGTCCCGTCCAACGACCGCTTGAGCTGCGAGAAGTAGCCTTCGTTCAAGTTCGTGGACACGTTGCCGCGCACGTACTCGCCTGCCGAGTGGTTGACGTACTCATGTGCTGCGAAGTCCGGGGCCATCTGCCGGTAGGCCATAGCTGAGTCGGTGTGCAGGTGGGTGCGTTTCGGGTCCGTCACTTCCGGTGCGAGTCTTCCTGGTGTCGCCGCCGTCTTTCGGGGCAAGGAATAAAACTTCTCGGCTCCGCCGCAATGCGGGCAGCCATCCGGCATTCCCGCCGGCCAGCGCAATTGCTCCAGCAGCTTGTAAGTATCCGCCTCAGAAGCGATTCGAGCCGCCAAAGATGGAATCGAGAACTCCTGTTTCATGCCTCAAATTGTTCCGGACCCCTCTGACAGTCTTGGGGCCGTCAAGTGATACATCACCGGATATCCACAGGCCGATGTGCCGTCCACCGGCTCGCCGCTTGCCCGAGACCCGCCGCTCGGCCGGGCACGCTGGTCGAATGCGGCAGCACCCTTCCCGTTCGGTCGTTCCTCGCACCGCGTTGTACGCAGCCGGCTGGACCGAGGGTCAGGTGCGTGCCCAACTGGCGGCTCGACGCTGGCAACTGTGCGGCAATGCGGTTGTGCTCCACAACGGCGTGCTGTCCCGTCGTCAGGGTTGGGATGCCGCCCTCATCAATACCGGCCCGCGGGCGATATTGACCGGCTTCACGGCTGCTGAGTATCTCGGTCTGACCGGCTGGCAACGCGACTGGATCGATGTCCTGGCCCCAGCCGGCGCAGCACTGCCAATTGTTGGCGAGCTGTTGCGGATTCGGCTGCACCGCAGCCGGCTCCATCGAGTCAGTCCGGCTATGGCAGCGTTCCGATGCCATGCCCTGCCGGGCTCCCTCGTGGTGGCGGCACGCAGTTTCATCTCATCGCGGCCAGCCTGCGGCATGTTTGCTGCTGCGGTTCAGCAGCGCCTCACCACCCCGAGCGCGTTGCTAGCTGCCGTCGAGACCGCTCAGTGCACCCGACATCGACGTGCGTTGCGAGCCGCATTGCAGGACATCGCGGGCGGTTCACAGGCGCTGAGCGAAATCGACTTCGTTCGGCTCTGCCGGCGTTATCAGCTGCCGATACCGGTACGACAAGCCGTCCGGACCGATCGCGACGGCAAACGTCGTTTCCTCGATGCGAGTTGGCGTCGTGCCGATGGGCGGCTGGTGGTCGTGGAGGTCGACGGCGCGTTGCATCTGACTGTGTCGAGTTGGTGGGCAGACCAAGAACGACAGAATTGGCTCGCAATTGGCGATGCACTGGTTTTGCGCTTTCCAAGTTGGGCGGTCCGACACGACGAATACACCGTCGTTCAGCAGTTGCGGGTGGCTTTGCAGCTCCAGCCGCCGTGTGTCCTGGCGGCACGTCGCCCCAACGACGCGAGAGCATGACACGCTGCCATCCCCGTATGCAGGGAGAGCACGATGCGCAGGTGGGGCTCGTCCTGCTTGGACGAGCCCATCTGTCCTGCTGCACCTGCAGAATCCTCGTGCTGCTCGTGCTGCTCGTGCTGCTCGTGCTGCTCCTGCGGAGGTTCGTGCTGTGCTGCGGAAATGCTAGTCATGCCGAGGCCGCGAAATGCCCGGGACAGCAGTGTGGGGTGCTCGCCGTAGCGAGCACCCCACACCTCAGAACGCAGAACGCAAACTATGCAATTGCTTGCCGTACTACGGAATTGCCTGCCGTACTACGGAATTGCCTGCCGTACTACGGAATTGCCTGCCGTACTACGGAATTGCCTGCCGTACTACGGAATTGCCTGCCGTACTACGGCGTGCTGATCGCCGCGAAGAAGCTGGCGCCGTTCGGCGTGCCAACCCCGGTCGCGGTGTCATAACCCCGGGTGCTGTGCAGGGTCTGGTTCGGCTCCTCCTGGGTGCGCAGGCTGTAGCTCAGGCCGTCGGAGGCGTTCTCGCTGTTGACGTAGTTGACCCGCACCATCGACGGCAGCGGCGAGTTCACCGTGGTGCCGAAGTTGTCGGCCTGGTCCACGTCGTAGAACGCCGAGGATCCGGCCGAGTACGCCTGGTAGATCCGCGGGTTGAGGAAGCCCAGCGGAGTACCCGCGACCTGGTTGGCCACGGCGGCGATGCCGGCGGTCAGCGGAGCGGCCACCGAGGTGCCACCGATCCGGTACTCGTCGTAGTACGTACCGTCGCTGAACGTCTGGGTCTGGCCCACCAGGAAACCGGTGGACGGGTCACCCAGCGCGGCGACGTCCGGCACGGCCCGGCCGGAGTACGAGCCGATGGCGTTGCGCTGGTAGCTCGGCTCGGCGAACACCTGGCTGACGCCACCGCCGCCACCGCCGCTGAACGAACCCGGCAGCGGCGCTGCCAGGGTGCCGTCGAGCTCGTACGGAGCGCCGGACATGTGGTCGGTCGCGGTCTTGCTGATCGGGTCGAGCCCGGTCTGCCAGCCCACCTCGAAGCTGCGCTGCCAGCCCGGCTGGTTCAGCGCGGAGGCCGGGTTGTCAGCGGCGCTGTAGCCGAGGCCGGCCGGCGCGGTGCCGGACGGCACCACCGAGGCCGAGGTGCCGCCGACGGCGGTCACGAACGGGCTGTCGGCGTAGAAGTCGACCTGCGGGCTGCCGAAGCGGGACACCTCGTCGCCGCTGTCACCGCTGGAGACGTAGACGCCGATGCCGGTGGCAACCGCCTGGATGAACGTGTCGTTGAGGCTGTTGATGAAGCCCTGCGGCACGCCCTCGCCACCGAAGCCGTAGCTGATCGAGATGATGTTGGACAGGTGCTGGTCGACGATGTGGTTGATCGAGGCGTCGAAGTCCTGGTAGGCGTTGGACGAACCGACGTAGAGCAGCTTCGCGCCCGGCGCGGTGGTGTGGATCGCCTCGGCGTCCAGGGTCTCCTCGCCGTAGAAGTCACCCGGGATCTGCTGCGGGGTGTCCGGGTGCCGGTAGACGCCCGGCGCCACGATCTGGCTGATCGACGGGGCCGGCAGGTTGTGCAGCGCGCTGTACTGGGTGACGTCCTGCGCCAGGGTCGGGCTGGCCGTCGCACCGACGAAGGCCACGGTCTGGCCGCTGCCGTCCGCCGACACCTGGTCCAGGCCGTACAGGCCGCGCACCTGAGCCGGTGTGTAACCGCACGGCGCGAGCGGCTTGCTGCTGGTGCCGTAGGCCGGAGCGTTCGGGGTGGCCACGGTCTTCTCGCCGTACCAGAGCGAGCACGGCTGGCCGGCCCGGAAGCCGATGCCTGGCGCGCCGTGGTTCTGGTTCGGGGAGTTGCCCTGCGAGTTGTCGGCGCCGAGCAGCAGGAAGCTCTGGTCCAGGCCGGTCACGCTCTGCACGATGCCCGCCACCGAGGACGGCACCGAGACCGCCGACTCCGGCGCGCGCAGCGTCTGGCCGTCGACGGAGTACTCACCGAGCTGCACCCCGAACGCCGACTCGGCCTGTGCGACGGTGCCCTCGGCAGCCACGAAGTGGTTGTTGCTCGGGGTGTTGACGATCGAGAATCCGGCGTTGTGCAGGAACTGCTGGACTGCGGTCACGTCGGACTGCGACGGTGCGAACTGCTGGCGGAACTTGGCCGGTGTGAGGAACTGCCGGTAACTGGAAGAACCGGGGGTGGAGACGGCGAGCGCGAGCTGCTGGGCGGCAGCCTCGTTGCGCCAACCGAGGTTGACCCGGATATTGACGTAATCAGTAGTGGGAGCGGCTGACTTCAGCGCCTTGGCGTTGGCCCAGGCGGGCTGGCTGCCAACCAACGTGCTGCGACCGGACGCGGCGGCGCCGGCAGGCAGCGCCATCAATCCCGTAGCGAGCACAGCGGCACCGGCGATCGCGGTGGCCGCGGTGAGTGAGCGTGCAGGTCTGCGCACGTACACCACCCTTTCGTAGCGGTTGGGTGGTACCCGGACAGGCACCGCAGGAGATACAACCACGCCGGTCCGACAGAAACGAGGCCAAGTGAGATATTGCCAGGTACGGCCACCTGGCCCGAATGGTGTAATGCGGCAAATGCCGGTGTAGTGTGCGGCGGCTGGCGCAATCGGGCCAGATCCGGCGGTACCGCAGGGCCTGAGATGGCCCGTGGCCACCCCGATTCCCGCGGGCGGGCCACGGTGCGCTTCAGGGAGTACTCGTCGGCACGGTGCTGGTGGTCGGCCGGACGTAAG
>DASUAC010000603.1:0-2447 GCA_035763985.1 Jatrophihabitans sp.
GGCGGTACCGCCTCGATATCGCTTCCAGTACGCCAGCTCCCGGTACAGGCCGGCACTCACCAGCACCGCACCGGAGTCGGCCCAGGCAATCCCGGTCACCGGTCCGAACGGCAGCCGCTGCGGCGCCGGATCGCCGTCCGGAGCGGGGTCGATGGCCCATGCCCACCGATCGCTGGTCACCGGCTGCCCCGCGGCGGTGGCCACCACCACCCGGCCCGCCGGATCGAAGCCGAGGCCGAACGTGGTCTCGCTGCCGAAGTAGCTCAGCTGGCGGCTCTCGCCGCCGTCGGCCGGCATCACGAACGCCTCCGGGCTGCCGGTCCGGGTGGAGATCCAGGCCAGCGTGTTGCCGTCCGGAGACAGCCGTGGCCGTCTGGCCGGGCGGTGGTCGGCGGTCAGCCGGCGGGCCTGGCCGCCGTCGGCCGGGACCAGCCAGACGTCGTCGTCGGCGACGAAGACCAGCCGGTCGCCCATCAGGTGCGGATATCGCAGGTAGCTAGCAGTCACCCATCGCACGTTAGTGATCCGCACCGACAGTCGCGCGCACTATCCACAACTTGGGTGGCCCGCACGACCGATGGCGGCTGCCGAACCCCCAGCTACCCGCCGGCTGATTGCGGGGCCAGGCTCGGCGCGTACCGCGCCGAGCCTGCCGCAGCCCCGCAGTCAGCCTAGGCAGCGCTGCTTGCCTACTGGTAGCAATCGGCGATGAACCCGCCGTTCCAGTTGAGGGCGCTCATCGCAGACCAGCCGGCCACTCCGGTGCTGGTGTCGACGAGGTAGACCCAGAGCACGCCGTTGCCGTTGGTGGTGGCGCAGTGGACGTTGATGCCCTGACTGTGGAAGCCCTGGCCGAGGGCGGTGCAGTCCGTGTACGGACCCGTTCGGATGTACGTTCCGTCCTTGAAGCTGATGCCCCCGCTGCTGTAGTAGTCGGGATGCGTGGTCCAGCCCGAGCAGTGCGCCGGGTCGGCTGCGGCCTGGCCGGCGGTCGCCAGCAAGCCTCCCAAGGTGAGTGCCAGCGCGCCCACCGACGTGAGCAGTCGAGATCGCATGATTTCCTCCTTCTAGCAGCCGTTGTGGATGTCCGGTGCACTCGGAGTGGACAGAGCGTAGGTCTGCAAACGTTGGCGCACAAGAGAAAACTCCGGATTTCGAGCGTCTGCGAAAAATTCGACAATCCGTCTAGCAATCGCCGGGACCTCAGCCGACACAGCGTCGAATGTGCTTAGCGAACCGGCAGAATCTCAGAGCTCAGCGCCGGGCCAGACCGGCGTCGAGCAGCCCGGCCCAGCGGACGAGCACCCCGCGTCGCCGGCGGGAGTCGTCGTGCAGGATGTCGGCCAGGCCGAGCCCGCGGGCCAGGTCGAGGGTGGCCTGCACGCTCTCCCGGACTCCGGCCACCGACTCGTCGGCCTGCAGCAACCGGACCGCGATCGCATGCGTACGCCGGCCGAGGTCGGCCTCCAGCGGCACCAGCCGGGCCCGCAGCGCGTCCTGGGACGAGGCGGCCGTCCACACCTGCAGGGCGGCCCGGAACAGCGGGCCGGTGTACATCGCCACGATCGCCTCGAGCACCGCCATGGTCCGGCCCGGACCGGTGGGCAGCCGCTCGGCCGCTTCGCGCAGCTCGGCCAGCCGCCGTTCGGTGATGTGGTCGATGACCGCTTCGAACAGCATCTCCCGGGTCGGGAAGTAATGCTGGGCGGCGCCCCGGGACACCCCGGCGCGACCGGCGACCGCGGCGACCGTGGTGGCCGACCAGCCCACCTCGGCCAGCGAGGCGACCGCGGCGTCCAGCAACCGGCGCCGGGTCAGCCGGCTGCGGTCCTGCTGCGGCTGCCGGGCGGAGGTCGCGGTCACGAGGGCCGGTCCGGCACCTCGGCCGCCGGATCGGGCTCCACGACCGCGAGCAGATCACCCACCGCCACCTGGGCGCCGACGGTCACCGCCAGCTTGAGAACCTGCCCGTCCGCGCCGGCCGGCACCGGATGCTCCATCTTCATCGCCTCGATCCACAGCAGCGGCTGGCCGCGCCGGACCCGGTCGCCGGGGCCGACCGCGACCCGCAGCACCGAGCCGGGCAGCGGCGCGAGCAGGGAGCCGCCGGGCAGTTGCTGCGCCGGGTCGGTGAACCGGTCCGGCAGCTCGAACCGCGCCGAGCCGTCCGGTGAGTCCACCCAGCACCACCGGTCGTGCCGGCTCACCGCGAACGTCCGGCGCACCCCGGCCCGCTCCAGCACCACCCGGTGCGGGTCGGCGCTGATCACCCGCAGGTCGGCGAATCCGCCGACCTCGATGCCGGTACGCGTCGTCCGATAGTCGATCTCGTGCCGGCCGCGCGGTCCGTCCAGGCTGCGTCGCTGCGGCTGGGTGTGGACGTTGCGCCAGCCGCTCGGCAGCCCGGCGAGCACCCCGGCACTAGCGGGACCGGCGGCACGTGCCCG
>DASUAC010000604.1:0-14199 GCA_035763985.1 Jatrophihabitans sp.
CGTCCTTCCACTCATTCGTCTGCCGGTCGAACGTGCGCGGCGTGGAGGCCACCGTGAAGGAGGCCACCGCGGCACCGGACGGAGTGAACCGCAGCTCCGGGTCGGCGGTCAGGTTGCCGACCACCGTGATGACCGTCTCGCCGGCCATCAGGCGGACTTCTTCGCTTCGGCCTTGGCTTCGGCCTTGGCCTCGGCCTTCTTGGTCTTGGCCTTCTTGGGGACCGGCCGCAGCACCTTGGTGCGCAGCACCGACTCGTTCAGGTTCAGCTGACGGTCCAACTCGATCACCGACGCCGGCTCGGCGCTCAGGTCGATCACCGCGTAGATGCCCTCGGACTTCTTCTTGATCTCGAAGGCCAGCCGGCGCCGGCCCCAGATGTCCACCTTCTCCACCGAGCCGCCGTCCTTCTTGATGACGGAGAGGAACGTGTCCAGGGACGGAGCAATGGTGCGCTCGTCGAGCTCGGGGTCAAGGATGACCATGACTTCGTAATGGCGCATGGGTATAACCCAGCCTCCTGTGGACTATGCGGCCACGGACTTTCCGTAGCAGGAGGTGCCGCCGCCCGGTATGGCCGGATGGACACCAGACGTCCCCGGCAGGCGGACAACCGGTTCAGGTTACCGGGCGGCGCCGCTGAACGTGAAATCGGGCGCCGGATGCAGCCCGGGCGCGGCTCGGCTGCGCCGGTGCGACGTTCGTGCTGGTGGACGGCGACCAGTGCTTCTACCCGGAGGCCGGCCCACTCGCGCCGGTGTGGGCCGGCCAGCGGTTCTCGATCAGCGAGTGCGTGTGCGGCTGGAGCATCATGCGGAACCAACCGGTAGCGATCAACGACCTCGAGGTCGACGAGCGGGTGCCACCGCAGGCGCTGCGCCCCAGCTACGCCCGCAGCCTGGTGGTGGTTCCGATCGCCGGTGCGGCCGGTCCGGCCGGCGCGTTCGGCGGCTACCGGCCGGCGACCGGCAAGCCGGCCGGGCCGACCTCGGTTGGCTGCAACGGCTGGCCGAGGCTACCGGCGCCGCCGGCGCCGAGATCGGACTCCAGGGCGCCCCGTGGCCCGAACGTCCGCAACTGGCTTACCGCCCGCGAGGATCGGGCCCGGTCGGGTGCCGGGCGGTGTAGCCCTCGCCCGGCCGCCGGGGGGCCGCTCGGCTCCGTCCGGCTGATGGATTAGGCGTGTCCGAGACGCCTCAGGCCTTGACCTTGGCCGGCGTCGGGTTCAGCAGGTAGCTGCGCGCATAGAAGGCGGTCGCACCGGACAACGCGAGCACCGCGCCGAGCACGATCAATGCCGACCAGCCGTCCAGCGCCGAGCGCGGCTTGTCCGAGGCCAGCTGCACGGTCTTCGGCGACCCGCCGGACTTCGACGGCTGCTGTTGCTGGCCGGTGGCCCCGGACGTGCCGGTGCCCGAGCCGGGACCGGTCACCCCGCCGGCGGCACCGCCGCTGCCGGTCGGCACGTACGTGCCACCGACTCCGCTGCCGTTGCCGTACCCCTGCGGGACGGTGCGCTGCGCCACGGTCGGCCCGGTGGGCTGGTAGCTGGTGCCGACACCCGGCACACCGCCGCTCGGTACGCCACCACCCGGCGTGCCACCGCCCGGGAGCGGCAGCCCGGTGGCGCCGCCTCCCAGGATCGGCCCGACGGCGCTGTTCACCGGGTTGAGCACGCCGTTGACGCCGCTCACCACGCCACCGACGATCCCGTTGACGGTGCTGGTCACCGGGCTCGGCACGACCGGCACCGAGACGCTCGGCGTCGGCACCTGCACCGCGATCACGCAGGCCTGCGCGTTCGAATCGACCAGCAGCTTGCCGGACTGGGACCCGGCGACGATGCCGAGCAGCGGGACGGCGGTGGTCTTCCAGGACACGGCGTAGCCGGCGGCCCGGCTGAAGCTGACCTTGCCGTTGGTCGAGGTCAAGGAGTTGATCGTGTACGAGCTGTTCGGGTCCGTCGAGTTCGGCGCCGGCTTGATGCTGACGCTTTCGTCGGACAGCGCATTTAGCAGCAGGTCCCGGGTGAACTGCACCGTGGTGCCGGGCTTGACGGCCATGCTGCCGTTCAGCGGCAGCGGGCAGGCCGAGGACGCCATGCCGGTCAGGTTCAGCGAGATCGGGGTGGGCGGCGGCGTGGTGCTGGCCGAGCCGGCCGTGCTGCTGATGACGAGCGCACCCCCGCCGGCGACTGCGGCTACGGCGGCGGCAGCTGCAATGCGACGGAACCTCATGCTCGTCGTACTCCCTCCACGACCCGCGCCGGCTATCTGGTCGAGCTGGGCAAATCGTTCACTTTTGCATACTATGCGGCGACAACCGAGACGGCTACACCCACCGGACACAACGAGCATGCCCCGATCTGGTGACCGGTAATCCTCAACTACGTCCGCTGACCGCCGATTGGATGGGTTTACCGCCGGCACCGGGACGGCCTCGCCGGGCGGGCTGGGCCGCTATGGCCCGTCGGACCCTGGACGTAACCTTGGGGCATGGCTCACCGTGTCATCGGCGCACATGTCGACTCCGCGGACCCGCTGGCCGCCGGTGCGGCCGTGGACGCCGCCGCGGTGCAGTTCTTCCTGGCCGACCCGCAGGGCTGGAAGGCGCCGAAGGAACATCCGCACGCCGAGGCGCTGCGCAACACCGACCTGGCCGTCTACGTCCATTCGCCGTACGTGCTGAACCTGGCCACCACCAACAACCGGATCCGGATCCCGAGCCGCAAGCTGCTCGGCCAGCACGCCGCCGCGGCCGCGGCCATCGGCGCCAAGGGGCTGATCGTGCACGGCGGGCACGTGACCAGCGGCGACGATCCGGCCACCGGCATCGACAACTGGCGCAAGGCGTTCGCCTACCAGGCCGACAGCGGCGGCTTCCCGCTGCCCATCCTGATCGAGAACACCGCCGGCGGCACCGGCGCGATGGCCCGGCGGCTGGACATGATCGGCCGGTTGTGGGACGCCATCGGCGAGTACTCGCCGGGCTTCTGCCTGGACACCTGCCACGCACACGCCGGCGGCGAGGATCTGGCCGGCATCGTCGACCGGGTGGTCGCGATCACCGGCCGGATCGACCTGGTGCATGCCAACGACAGCCGGGACACCTTCGACTCAGGCGCCGACCGGCACACCAACCTGGGCACCGGCTTCATCGATCCGGAGACCGTCGCCGAGATCGTCCGGCGGGCAGGTTGCGACGCCATCGTGGAGACGCCGGCCGCCGGCCAGGCCGACGACATCGCCTTCCTGCGCAAGCACGCCGACTAGCACGTCGAAGGCGACGGCGATGGGCGACGACGAGCGAGCACATCCAGCCGCCACCCGCGGCTCGCGAGCGGGCGCTAAGCCCGGTTGATCGCGGCCTGCACCTCGGACATCGCCTCGGCCAGCGGCACGTCCCGCCGCTCGCCGGACCGGCGGTCCCGCAACTCGACCAGGCCCTCGGCCAGCCCGCGTCCCAGGATCAGGATGGTGGGCACCCCGAGCAACTCGGCGTCGGCGAACTTCACCCCAGGCGAGGCCTTCCGGTCGTCCAGCAGCACCCGGATGCCGGCGGCGACCAGTTCGGTGGCCAGCCGTTCGGCCTCGGCCAGGGTGGCGGCGTCCTTGCCGGTCGGCACCAGCTGCACGTCGGCCGGGGCGGCCTCCCGCGGCCAGCACAGCCCGGCCGAGTCGTGGGTCTGCTCGGCCAGCGCGGCCACTGCCCGGGTGATGCCCACCCCGTAGGACCCCATGGTGATGGTGACCGGCTTGCCGTCCGGCCCGAGCGCGGTCAGCCCGAACGTCTCGGCGTACTTGCGGCCGAGCGCGAAGACGTGGCCGAGCTCGATGCCGCGAGCGATCCGTAGCGGGGAGCCGCAGCGGACACAGCGATCCCCGTCCCGGATCTCGACCGCGCCGACCTCGCCGTCCGGGGTGAAGTCCCGGCCGCGCACCACGAACGCCGCGTGCTTGTCGGCCTCGTTCGCCCCGGTCACCCAGGCCGATCCTTCGACCACCAGCGGGTCCACCAGGTAGCGCACCTTCAGCTCGGCCAGCAGCTGCGGGCCGATGTAGCCCTTGACCAGGCCGGGTTCCCGGGCCAGGTCCTCCGGGCCGGCCTGCTCCACCTGCACCGGTTCCAGCTGGCCGGCCAGCCGCTTCATGTCCACCTCGCGGTCGCCCGGCACCCCGACCACCAGCAGCTCCCAGTCGGTCGCGCCGGGCGCCCGGGTGCGCAGCACAACGTTCTTCAGGGTGTCCGCGGCGGTGAAGGCCGGCGACCCCGGCACCCCCGCCGAGGCCCAGTCATAGCGGTTCAGCGACTCGACCAGGGTGACGATGGTCGGGGTGTCCGGGGTGTCCAGCACCACCGCGGACGGCACGGCGCCGGCGTCCTGCACCGGCGGCGTGGCGATCTCGACCGCCTCGGTGTTGGCCGCGTAGTCGCAGTTGGTGCACTGCACGAAGGTGTCCTCACCGGACGGCGTGGGCGCCAGGAACTCCTCCGAGGCCGAGCCGCCCATCGCGCCGGACACCGCGAACACGATCCGGTAGTCGAAGCCGAGCCGGCTGAAGATCCGCTCGTAGGCGTCCCGGTGCGCCCGGTACGAGGCCTGCAGGCCCTCGTCGGACAGGTCGAAGGAGTAGGAGTCCTTCATGATGAACTCCCGGCCGCGCAGCACCCCGGCCCGCGGCCGGGCCTCGTCCCGGAACTTGGTCTGGATCTGGTACAGCGACAGCGGATAGTCCTTGTACGAGGAGTACTCGCCCTTGACCAGCAGGGTGAACAGTTCCTCGTGGGTCGGGCCGAGCAGGTAGTCGGTCTCCTTGCGGTCGGTCAGCCGGAACAGCGACTCGCCGTAGTCGGCCCACCGGCCGCTGGCCTCGAAGATCTCGCGCGGGATGAGCGCCGGGAACAGCACCTCCTGGGAGCCGATCGCGGCCATCTCCTCGCGCACCACCCGCTCCACGTTGCGCAGCACCAGCAGGCCGAGCGGCAGCCAGGTGTAGATGCCCGGCGCCACCCGGCGTACGTAACCGCCGCGTACCAGCAGCCGGTGGCTGGGCACCTCGGCATCGGCCGGGTCGTCCCGCAGCGTGCGCAGGAACAGCGTGGACATCCGCAGAAGCACCGGTGCAACTCCCTCACCGTGACGGCATCGGGCGGTTCGCCCGGCTCACCCAGCAGGCTACCGAGCCGCGCTGCGGCGGTGACAACGGATTACCCGGCCTACGGCGGATCACCCCGGCCTACGGTGGTGACGACGGATTGCCGGACCGTCCGGGCACCGCACCGCCCGGGGCGGCCGGCCGCCGGGCCGGCTCGGTCGGCGGCGGTTGGTTACCGGCCCGGCGGACGAAGTCGGCCAGGTCGGCCGACTGCTGCACCCGGGACGGCTCGTGCACGTACATCATGTGCCCGGCCGGGTAGTACGCCGACTCGATGTTGCCGCGCAGCTCCGGTGGGATCGGCAGGTGGGCCAGCACGTACTCGGCGGCGAAGTACGGCGTCGCGCCGTCGTGATAGCCCAGCCCCACGTGCACCTTCAGGTACGGGTTCGCGCGCATCGCCCGGGCCAGCAGCCGGGTCACCGTCACCGACCGGTTCTCGAACTCCCGGTAGGACCACGGCTGCACCTTCGGCGAGATCGCCTCGTACGGCAGGTCGTTGGCATAGCCGAGCTCGGCGCGCAGGTAGTGGTTGATGCCGGCGGCGTACGGGCCCAGGATCGCGTCGTAGCTCGGGTCGGCGTCGAACACCTCGGCCGCGCCGTCATGCAGCCAACCGGTGAACCGGCCGTCCAGCCGGCCGACCGTCCGGCCCTCGGCGCGCAGCAGCTCGGTGTAGAAGTGGCTCGGCTCCAGCCGCAGGTCCGTGCGCAGCAGGTAGTCGGCCGACAGGCCGGTCAGCTCGGCCAGCCGGGCGGCCGCGTCGTGCCGCTCGGCCTCGGTCAGCCGGTGGCCGCGGGACAGCAGCCACGGATAGTCCCGGGACGCGAAGTCCTCGGCCTCGCGCAGCACGGTGCGCAGCGACTTGCGGCCGTGCTTGCCGTGATGCTGGGCGATCGCGGCGAACGTGGGCAGGAACAGCGTGGTCGGCAGGTCGTTGTCCTCATGCGGCTCCAGCGTGGCCATGTTGAGCACGCTGGAGATCAGCATCACCCCGTTGCAGTACATCCCGTACCGGGTCTGCAGCAGCTCGGCCAGCGCGGCCGCGCGCAGCGTGCCGTAGGACTCGCCGGCCAGGAACTTCGGTGACAGCCAGCGCCCGTTGCGCGAGGTCCACAACCGGATCAGCTCGCCCATCGAATCCAGATCCCGGGTGTAGCCGTGGAACTCGTCGGCCTTCTCGCCCGCCGCGGTCCGCGAGTAGCCGGTGGACACCGGATCGATGAAGACCAGGTCGGCGTGCGCCAGCAACGACTCGGCGTTGTCGGCGAGCTGGTACGGCGGCGGCAGCAACGCCCCGGCGTCGCCCATCAGGATCCGGCGCGGGCCGAACAGGCCGAGGTGCAGCCACACCGAGGACGAGCCCGGGCCGCCGTTGAAGACGAAGACCACCGGCCGCCGGGTCGGATCGACGCCTTCGGCGACGTAGCTGGTCAGGAACATCTCCGCCCGCGCCGCCGGGCCCTGGTAGATACCCTCGGCCAGCCGCTCCTCGCGCAGCACCACCCGGCCGGCGGTGGCGGTGTAGTTCAGGCTGCGCCGGCCCAGCCGCAGGGTGTGCCGGCTGCTGACCAGGTCGTCGGCCGGTTCCGGCCGGGTGCCGGGCTCGGGTATGGCACTCGGGCCGGCCGGGGCGGCACTCGGTCCGGCGGGGCCGGCACCCGGGCCGGCCGGGGCCGATCGCGGATCGGCCGGCTGGGACGGGTGTTTCGGTTCGTTCGTACCGCCGGTTTCGGCGGGGGCCGGCTCGGTCACCTGCAGCACCCTACGGCAGCGTCGGACCGGCCTCACCGGCGACGGCCGGCGGCCGGGACCGGACCGGACGGAGGCGGACCCGGCTCAGCACCGCCGGACCGGGACGGCCACGCGGCCGGGCGGCTCCGAGGGACGGCCCGAGGCCCGCGGATCGGCGGGGCGCCAGCCGATCGGAGGCAACGGACAGCAGCCGATCAGGTACGAGGGATCGGCGGGACAGCACGCGATCGATGCCGGCGGCGGCGAACAACCCGGCTCCCGGATCCGGATCCTCGGGGATCCGGACCGGATCGGCCTCCGGGTGGTACATCTCGTAGATCACCAGGCCGGCCAGCACCAGCAGGATGCCGTCCCGGATCAGCAGGATCCAGGTCAGCCCCTCATAGGTCATCGCCTTGTTCGGGTCGCTGCCGGCCAGCAGCCAGAGCAGGGTGGCCACCCAGACCGCGATCTCGGCCGCCTGCCAGATCAGCGCCAGCCGCCAGCGCGGCCGGGCCAGCGCTACCAGCGGCACCAGCCACAGCGAGTACTGCGGGCTCCACACCTTGGTGGTGAGCAGGAACGCCAGCACGGTGAGGAAGGCCAGCTGCGCCAGCCGGGGCCGTACCGGCACGCTCAGCGCCAGCCAGCTCACCGCGCCGAGCGCGATCAGCAGGACGATCGCCACCGCGATGCCGGGCGGGGTCCAGGCCGAGTTCACCGGGCTGCCGAACGTCGACGGGTAGAAGTACTTCAACATCGCCCAGAACGTGCTCGCCTCGGCCGGACGCTGTTCGGAGAAGGTGTAGAACTCCTTCCAGCCGGACGTCCAGGTCAGTGCGATCGGCAGGTTCACCACCAGCCAGCTCACCAGCGCCGCCACCGCCGCGGACACCACCGGCCGCCACTGCCGGCTGCGATAGCCCAGCAACGCCAGCGGCAACAGCAGCAGCACCGGATACAGCTTGGCCGCCGTGCCCAGCCCGATCAGCAGCCCGGCCAGCACCGGCCGGTTGCGCGCCCAGGCCCACAGCGCGCCGGACGCGAACGCCATCGCCAGCAGGTCCCAGTTGGAGAAGGCGTGGAAGATCAGCAGCGGGCTGGCCGCGAAGATCGCCGCGTCCCAGAACCGGCGCGGGCCGGCCGCACCGGCGGTGGCATAGACCGCGAGCAGGCCGCACAGGGCCAGCAGCGCGCAGGTGATGACGCCGAACATGATGCCCTCGTTGTGGCCGGGCAACCAGCCGTCGGCGGCCACCGCGTGCCAGGCCCGGGTCAACTCGGCGGACAGGTACATGAAGCCGCCGGTGAGCACCGGGTACTCCACCGCGTGGTCCCGGTAGGGCACCTCGCCCTTGTCCAGGCCCTCGGCCGACCAGAGCGGGATCACGTCGGAATAGCAGGCGTGCGTGTACTGCTTGGTCGCCACCCAGTTGCCGTCCGCGCACGGCAGCTTCTCGGCGTAGCCGAGCAGCAGGGTGACCATGGCCACCGCGAGCAGCACCCGGACCGGCGTCCACCAGAAGGACCGTCCGATCGCGGCGTACCGGCCGAGCGGGCCGCCGATCACCGCGCTGGCGCGGCGGATCGTCGGGTCGTCCCGGGACGGGATGCCGGCGAGCACCCGCCCGGACGGGATCCCGGCATCGTCCCGGGACGGGACCGGAGCGGCATCGTCCCGGGACGGGACCTGGTAGGTCATGCGATAACCCTGCCAGATTCCTGGCGCGGCCCGGCTATCCGCCGGGCGGCGGTGGCGACGGGGTGCAGGTGTTGTTCAGGACCGTCGGCGTACAGGTCGGGGCCGGCGGCGTGCTGCTGGACGGCGGCGCCGAGCTGGACGGCGGCGCGCTCGAGGTCTTCGGCGCGGAGCTGGTCGGCGCCGCGCTGGAGGACGGCGGCGCGGAGCTGGTCGCCGGCGCCGAACTCGACGCAGCGGTGGTGGTCGGGCCGGCCGGCTGGCCGATCTCCTGCTTGGTCGGCAGCTGGGCGACCGGCTTGCTATCCAGGTAGCCGTTCATGAACCGCTGCCAGGCCGAACCGGCCAGATCCCGGCCGTACTCCGAGCCGTGGTAGGAGTTGTAGATCGGCTCGACCTTGTCCGAACCCACCCAGGAGGCCGCCGAGACCTGCGGGGTGAAGCCGACCGTCCAGCCGTCGGAGGAGTCACCGGTGTCCTGGATGCCCACGGTGCCGGTCTTGGCCGCCACCGGCCGGCCGTTGTCCAGCCCGATCCGGGAGGTGGACGCGACGTCCTCCATCGCCAGCGTGGTGTCATTGGCCACCCGCGGGTCGAGCACCCGCTTGCCGTGGTCCTTGTGCTCGTACAGCACGTTGCCCTTGGCGTCGGTGACCTTCTGGATGTAGTACGGCGAGCGCTGCACGCCGCCGTTGGCCAGGGTGGCGTAGCCGGCCGCCTGGTCGATGATCCGCACCGGGTAGTTGCCGATGCCGACGTAGTCGTCCGGGCTGGCGCCGCGCATCAGGGTCTTCGCGCCCGGGTTCGGCCCGGTGTCGCTCTCGGTGGCCGGAATGCCCATCGCCCGCGCGGTGCGCACCACGTTGGCCGGCCCGACCAGCGAGGTGAGCTTGCCGAACACGGTGTTCAGCGACAGCGTGGTGGCCTGCTTGAGGGTGTAGCTGCCGGAGTTCGGGTCGGTCGGGTCGTTCTGGAACGGCAGCCCGTCGATGGTCTGCGGAGACGAGCCGTCGAAGACCGACTGGATGGTGTAGGCCGGCTTCTTGCCCTGCAGGTTCTGGGTGAGCGCGGTGGCCATCACGTACGGCTTGAACGAGGAGCCGGGCGGTCGCCAGGCCTGTACGTAGTCCAGCCCGCTGCCGTCCTTGCCGCCGTAGTAGGCGATCACCGCCCCGGTCTGCGGGTTCACCGCGGCCAGCGCCGGGCGCAGGTTGGCCTGGAACGGCTGCAGCCCGGAGTAGGTCTGCGCGATCGCGTCCTGGGCGGCCACCTGGGCCGACCGGTCGATGGTGGTGGTGATCCGCAGGCCCTTGGTGTTGATGTTGGCCGGGTCGATGCCGTCGGTCGACAACTCGGTCTTGACCTGCCGCCAGACCAGGCCGAGAGGGCCGTCCAGCACCGAGCTGGCCTGGTGCGGCTTGACGGTGGCCGGGAACTTCAGCGCATCCCGCTCGGCCTTGGTGAGCTTGCCGATCGCGACCATGCCGTCCACCACGTAGTTCCACCGGCCCTTGGCCGCGGACGGGGTGATGGCCGGGTCGTAGTACTCCGGCGACTTGATCACCGCGGCCAGCAGCGCGCCCTGGGCGACCGTGACCTTGGAGATGTCGACGCCGAAGTACGCCTTGGCGGCGGCCTCGATGCCGTAGGCCTGCCGGCCGAAGTAGATGGTGTTCAGGTAGTTCTGCAGGATGTCGTGCTTGGAGTACTGCCGGCTCAGCTTGAGCGAGATGGCAAGCTCCTTGAGCTTGCGGGTCAGCGTCTGGTCTGAGTTGAGGTAGGCGTTCTTGACGTACTGCTGGGTGATCGTCGAGCCGCCCTGGGTGGACCGGCCCAGCACGTCGTTCACCGCCGCCCGGACGGTCCCCCGGATCGACACGCCGGGCTCGGTGTAGAAGCCGCGGTCCTCGGCCGCGATCACCGCGTACTGGACGTAGGCCGGCACCCTGCTCAGCGGCACGTCGGTGCGGTTCTCACCGCCGGTGATGTAGGCCATCGCCGAACCGTCGGCGTACTGCAGCACCGCGGTCTGGTTGGTCTGCAACTCGTCCGGGCTCGGCACGTGCGCGACCGAGTACATGGTCACCGCGAGCGTGGTCATCAGCACCGCCAGCACGCCCAACACCCAGGTGCCGGCCAGCCCCACCCGGCGGAGGATCCGCTTGCGCCGGCTCATCCGGGCCAGCCGCCGCTTCTTCGCCGCCCGGCGCTGCTGCCACCAACCGCGGATGCCGCCGGCGGCCGCGGATGGTCCTGGACGGTTCGGACCGGGCTTCACGGGACCTCCGTCAGCGGGCCGATGCTGGCCTGGCACTCGCACGCTCCTCACTGGCTCGCTCTGGCGTTGCCCGTACGACCGGCTGCCGGACGGTGCCTCGGGCAGCACAGTACGAGCCGTTGCTGAGTATTCTGCCGCCTGGCTAGCCGGAACCCGGCCGGAACCGGTCCGTGGCGGCCACGATCGCCGCGCCGAGGGCCGGCGAGGTGTGCCCGGCGTTCTCCACGATCACCAGCTCGGCGTCCGGCCAAGCCCGGGCCAGCTGCCAGGCCACGTCCAGCGGGCCCTGCGGATCGAACCGGCCGTGCACCAGGAGGCCCGGGATGCCGTGCACCCGGTGCGCCTGCTCGATCAGCTGGTTCTCCCGCAGCCAGGCGCCGTGCGAGAAGTAGTGCGCGCAGAGCCGGGCGAAGGCGAGCCGGTAGCGCGGGTCGGACCGCTTGGCATGCGGCCCGGTGGTGCCCGGGTCCAGGCTCACCACCGCGTTCTCCCAGTCGATCCAGGCGTCGGCCGCTTGCTGCCTTACCTGCGGGTCGGCCGAGTTGAGCAGTTCGTGGTAGGCCTGGGTGAGGTCACCGTCACGCAGCCCGGCCGGCACCGCGTCCCGGAACCGCTCCCATTCCTCGGGCAGGAACCGGCGCAGCCCGCCGTACAGCCAGGCCACATCGGACCGCCGGGTGAGCGCGATCGCGGCCAGGATCAGCTCGGTCACCCGCTCCGGGTGCGCTTCGGCATAGGCCAGGCCGAGGGTGGTGCCCCAGGACGCGCCGTACACCAGCCAGCGCCCGATGCCCAGGTGTTGCCGCAGCCGCTCCAGGTCGGCGATCAGGTGCTCGGTGGTGTTGGGGGCCAGCGAGGTGTCGTGCTCGGCCACGTGCGGCAGCGACCGGCCGCAGCCGCGCTGGTCGTAGAGCACGATCCGGTACGCGGCCGGGTCGGCGGTCCGGCGGGAGTTCACCGACCAGCCGCCGCCCGGTCCGCCGTGCACCATCACCAGCGGCTTGCCGGCCGGGTTGCCGCACTGCTCGTAATAGATCAACTGGCCGTCGCCGACGTCCAGCAGGCCGGTGTCGTACGGCTCGATCGGCGGGTACGGCTCGGGTCGGCTCACCCGCGCGAGCCTATCCGGGCGGAACCGGACCGAACATTTCGGACCGGCATGGTTCGGTTACCACTCGATGCATCGACCTGATGTATCGTCGCGATATATCGGCTACGGTGAAGCGTGGGCGAACGAGCGGTGGAGGGGAGGCGACGCGATGCTCGAGATAGCCATTCTGGGCCTGCTCAACGAGTCCCCGATGCACGGCTACGAGCTGCGTAAGCGGCTGTCCACGCTGCTCGGCGCTTTCCGCGCCTTCTCCTACGGCTCGCTCTACCCGTCGCTGCGCCGGCTGCAGGAGGCCGGCTGGATCGACGAGCAGGCGCCACTGGACCCGCCACCGGCCGACGCCGGCTTCGGATCCCGCAGCAGGCGGGCCAAGAAGGTCTACCGGCTCACCGCCGAGGGCAAGGAGCACTTCGCGGCGCTGCTCGCCCAGGTCGGCCCGGAGGCGTACGACGACGAGGGGTTCGGCACCCGGCTGGCGTTCTTCGCGCACACCCGGTCCGACATCCGGCTGCAGATCCTGGAGGGCCGCAAGCAGCGGATGACCGAGCAGGCCGACGGGATGCGCTCCACCCTGGCCCGCACCCGCGAACGGCTTGACCGCTACACCCTGCAACTGCAGGAGCACGGCCTTGAGTCGGTCGACCGCGAGGTGCGCTGGCTCGCCGAACTGATCGAGACCGAACGTGGCACGGCAGACCGTGCCGCGAACGAACGCCGGGCCGCCGACCGGAATCCCGCCGGCCCTGTCGAAGCCGACCGGAATCCGGCCGGTTCCACCGAAGCCGCCCGGGCCGACGAGGGCCCGGCCGGCCGCACCGACTGAGCCATCCCGGCTCGGCTGCATCAGCACACGCGTTCAACACAGATGAATTCCGAAGGAACGAGGGAGGAACCCGATGGGTTCGGTAACTGAGAACAACGCCGGTGGTGGCCCCATCCGGGTCGCCATCGTCGGCGTCGGCAACTGCGCCGCGTCACTGGTGCAGGGCGTGCACTTCTACTCCAACGCCGACCCGTCGAGCACCGTCCCGGGCCTGATGCACGTCAAGTTCGGTCCGTACCACATCAGCGACATCCAGTTCGTCGCCGCCTTCGACGTCGACGCCAAGAAGGTCGGCCGGGACCTCTCCGAGGCCATCGTCGCCTCGGAGAACAACACCATCAAGAGCGCCGACGTGCCGCCGCTGAACGTGCCGGTGCAGCGCGGGCACACCCTGGACGGCCTCGGCAAGTACTACCGCGAGACCATCGTGGAGTCGGACGAGGAGCCGGTGGACGTCACCGCCGCGCTCAAGGCCGCCCGGGCCGACGTGCTGATCTGCTACCTGCCGGTCGGTTCGGAGGAGGCCGCGAAGTTCTACGCCCAGTGCGCCATCGACGCCCAGGTGGCGTTCGTCAACGCGCTGCCGGTGTTCATCGCCGGCACCCCGGAGTGGGCGCGCAAGTTCGAAGAGGCCGGCGTGCCGATCGTCGGCGACGACATCAAGTCCCAGGTCGGCGCCACCATCACCCACCGGGTGCTGGCCAAGCTGTTCGAGGACCGCGGCGTGGTGCTGGACCGGACGTACCAGCTGAACGTCGGCGGCAACATGGACTTCAAGAACATGCTGGAGCGGGAGCGGCTGGAGTCCAAGAAGATCTCCAAGACCCAGGCGGTCACCTCCAACATCGAGCACGAGCTCGGCGCCCGCAACGTGCACATCGGCCCGTCCGACTACGTGCAGTGGCTGGACGACCGCAAGTGGGCCTACGTCCGGCTGGAGGGCCGGGCGTTCGGCGAGGTGCCGCTGAACCTGGAGTACAAGCTCGAGGTGTGGGACTCGCCGAACTCGGCGGGCATCATCATCGACGCCCTGCGGGCGGCCAAGATCGCCAAGGACCGCGGCATCGGCGGCCCGATCCTGTCCGCCTCCAGCTACTTCATGAAGTCCCCGCCGGAGCAGTACGACGACACCACCGCCCGGGCGAAGCTGGAAGCCTTCATCCGCGGTGAGGTCGAGCGGTAACCGTTCTTTCGGTTTCAGCGAAGCGGCCCGAGAACCTGCACGGTTCTCGGGCCGCTTCGCGTTTCGAGACGTCGCAACCGATCTTCCTGTCGTCCAGCCACGGCACGTGGTCGGACGGGCCGATGTGCACGGCGGCGCGCTCCATCTCGTGCGGGATCTGGGAGGTGACGGCCTGGGTCTTGGAGATCTTCTTCGACTGGAGCCGCTTGCGCTCCAG
>DASUAC010000605.1:0-7825 GCA_035763985.1 Jatrophihabitans sp.
GGCGCAGACGGTGGTCTGGATCAGGCCGTACACGGTGCCCTCGGAGTAGTTCACCGTGGCGTTGGTGGCCGTCACCGAGCCGCTGTGCACGCCGGTGGTGCTGCCGCTGCGCTTCACCGACTCGCCGACGTAGGCGTTGCCGGCCGAGGTGATGTCCTGGCTGCTGCCGTTGTAGAGGTCGACGGTGCCGGGGTGGCTGATGCCGGTGTTGGTGTAGCGGACGATGGCGTAGTCGTTGCCCGGGAAGCTGCTGCCCGCGGTGCTGCCGAGCACCGTGGTGTGCGAGGAGTTCGAGTACCAGGTCGAGGCGATGTTGCCGCAGTGCCCGGCGGTCAGGAAGTAGTAGACGCCGCTGCTGTTGCGCACGTTGAAGCCGAGCGAGCAGCGGTACTGGCCGCCGTAGATGGCGTCGCCGCCGGCGATGTACTTGGAGAACGTGCCGGCCACCCGCTGGACCCGGGCCTCGTCACCGAACTTCGCCAGCACGGTGGTGATCTTGGCCAGCTTGGCGCTGGTCACGGTCTGGTCCAGGGACACCACGACCTGGTCGGTGGTCGGGTCGATGGCCCACGCGGTGCCCGGGATCCGGGCGGAGCTGTTCAGCGCGTTGGTGACGTTGGTCAGCGCCGCGGTGCCGTACTTGACCAGCTTCGGCGTCGCGCCGATGGACCGTACCTTGGCCGCGGACGCGGCGTCGGTGACGGTGACGACCTGGTGCCCGGCCGAGTCGACGTACGCGCCGGCGCTGTGCGAGCCGAGCTGGGTGGCCAGCGTGCTCGCTGAGGCCGGGCTGGCGGCCGGGGTGGGGGTGGCCTGGGACGAGGTGGCGCCGAGCAGGGCGCCCGCCGTCAGGGCCGTGGCCGCGATACCGATCGCGGAGGTACGGAGAGTGGGTCGCAAAGCGAGCCTCCTATCAGGGGTGGGCGCTGGGGGATAGCGCCAACGGGGTGGCCCGGCAGAAGCGAACTCCCAGGTCTCGTCCTGCTGCTCTCTCAGTCGGAACGAAGATCGACTTGGGGGCACTACCGAGGTGTCAGCAGGTTTAGCACATACCGTGTAAAGCGGACATGATGTGTATAAGGTGTGGAAACCTTCTGAATGTGCTATGCGGTTGCGTCCGCCGCCACCTCACGGAAGGCACGGCCCGGCGGCACAGGCTGCCGGGCCGGTCTCACGCATAACCGGGTGACCACGCAAGGCCGAGCCCGAGGAGGCCGCCATGACCGTCCAGCACGCCGACATCGCTCAGCACGAGGCCAGATCCCGCGACCTGGCAACGGCATTCATCCGATTCCTGGAAACCGGCGAGCCGGCGGACGGCCTGTTCAGCCCCGACGTCCTCTGCGACTTCACCATGCCGCTGTGGCGGTTGCAGGCCCAGGGCATCTCCGACGTCGTCACGCTGCGCGAGCACGGCCATCCCGGCCCGGGCCGGGTGCCGCGATCCCGGTTCGACGCCACGGGCACCTGGCTTCGCCGCGATCAGCCGGATCGAACAGCGGGATCCGGCGCGGCCGGTCCGCTGGCTGGTCGAGCCACCGAGCGAGCCGGCGAGCGAGCCGGCGAGCGAACCGGCGCGTTAGGGCGGCGCAGCTAGTCCTCGGCCAGCCGGACCGAGGTCTCGAGCAACAATGCGTGTACGAACGCCTGCGGCAGATTGCCGCGCTGCTGATGCTCGAACGGGTCGTACTCCTCGCTGAGCAGTTGCGGCGGCCCGCACGCGGACCGGGTGCGCTCGAACCAGCCGCGGGCCTCGACCGGCCGGCCGATCCGGTGCAGCGACAGGGCAACCAGGAACCCGCAGAGCAGGAACGAACCCTCCGCCTCCGGCAGCGGACGCTGGTCATGCCGGAACCGGTAGGCGTAGCCGTCCAGCGTCAGATCCCGCAGGTAGCAGTCCAGGGTGGCCAGGCTGCGCGGATCGTCCGGCGGCACCGCCCCGCGCAGCGCCGGCAGCAGCAGCGCACCGTCCACGGCCGGGTCGTCCGGCGAGCGCTGCCAGCGGCCGGACGAGTGCAGCGAGGTCCGGTCGGTGTCGGCGGTGATCCGGTCGGCCAGCGACAGCCAGCCGGCCACGGTCGGGGTGCGTGGCGCGGCCGCCGCGATAGCGCGCAGGCCGGCCGCCGCGGTCAGCCGGCTGTGCGTCCACGGCCGGTTGTCGATCTCCCAGATCCCGGCGTCCGGTTGCTGCCAGCGCTTCTCGATGGCCGAGGCGGCGATCTCGGCGGCCTTCCAGTGCTCCACCCCGAGCCGGTCCCGGGACCCGGCCGAGGCCAGCAGCAGCAGCGCCTCGCCGAAGGCGTCGAGCTGGAACTGCTTGACCACCCAATTGCCGACCAGGTCGTACCCGCCGGGATAGCCGGGCAGGCTGATGTGCCGCTGGTCCGGGATGGCCGTGCCCTGCGTGGTGTAGGCCGGCGCCATCCGGTCGCCGTGCTCAAGCAGTCGCTCCGAGACGAACTGCACGGCGGCGTCCAGCAGCGGCTCGGTGCCGGCCGCCGCGGCCGCCTGCCCGGCATAGCACTGGTCGCGGATCCAGACGTAGCGGTAGTCGTAGTTGCGACCGGCCTCGGCCCGCTCGGGCAGGCTGGTGGTGGCCGCGGCCACCATGCCGCCGCCGGTGCTGGTCATGCCGCGCAGCACCGCGTAGGTGTGGCGGGTGTCGGACGGGGCCACGCAGTTGGCCAGATCCGGCACGCTCTGCTGCCAGGCGGTGTCGGTCGCCCGCCACATCTCACCGGGCGGCGGCAGCTCGTCCTGCGGCGGCCGGGTGGCCAGTTCCAGGACCAGGTCGTGCGACTCGCCGGGTGGGAGATCCAGCCGCAGCTGCAGCGCCTCGCCGTGCTCCTGGCTTCGCGCGCCGGGGCCGCACCACCAGCGCAGGTGCAGGCCGCCGAGCCGGCCGGACCAGCAGCCGTTGTGGTGCTCTAGGTCGGTGAGCGGCTGCCGGTCGTAGTCGGCGCGCGGCCGCAGCTCCACCCGCATCGAGACCGGCCCGTCCAGCGCGGTGATCCGGCGCAGCAACACCGCCCGGTCGGCCTCGGCCGGGTAGCGCAGCGCATCCCGGCACTCGACCAGGCCGGACTCGGTGACCCAGCGGTTGCGCCAGATCAGCGAATCCGGTTCGTAGTAACCGCCCCAGACGTAGCGACCGGTCGGCTCGACCAGGTAGCAGCTCCGGCCGCCGACCAGGCTGGCGAACACCGATCCGCTGTCCCAGCGGGGAAAACACAGCCAGGAGAGGTCACCACGCGGGCCGACCAGGGCGCCCCGCTCACCGTCGGCGACCATGGCGTAGTCGCGCAGCACATGCGGACCGGGAACGTTCATCCCGCCCCGCCAGCCCGTGCGGTTCCGGCGAAGGCGGCCACCGCCGAGGCGGCCGCGATCCCGGCGCTGGCCAGCGCCACCCGGCGGTACCGCGGCCAGCGGAGCGCGGCGGCCAGCATGCTGGCCGAGTGCAGCGCGTCCACCCCGGCGCCCAGCCGTACCAACCGCCGGCTGTCACCGGCCAGTTCCACGCCGCTCTGCGCCAGCATCCGGCCGCCCAGCAACCGGATCAGCCAGGGCGCCGGACACCGCGCGCCCACGCTGACCAGCGTGGCCACTCGACCGGGGCGGACGAGCAGGCCGACGGCCAGTGCCGCCCGGGCCACGCTGACCGCCCGCGGCAGCGTCGGAATCGACCTCGGCATCGGCTCAGCCCGCCTTCCGGCGCCAGAGCAGCGCGGCAGCGGCGGCCAGCCCGGCACCGGCCAGCCCGAGCACGCCGTGGTGCTGGGACGCCCACAACTGCGGATCGGTGCGATGTGACCGGTCGTCGAACTCGCCGTGCGCGGTGTGGTCGTGGCCGGTCACGCCGTCGGCCGGCTGCCACAGGTTGGCCTCCCGCGGCGGCGGCTGCTCGGTCTGCTGGGACGAGATGCCGGTACGGGCCAGGTAGCGATCGAGCAGGCCCGGCGCGATGGCGTTGGCGGCCAGCGTGGCCATGGTGGTGCTGCCCACCCAGTACTCGCGGCGGTTCGGGTGCTCGGCCGCGTGCACCACGGCCCGGGCGGCGAACTCCGGCTGGTAGATCGGCGGCACCGGTTGGGCGTGCCGGGGCAGCCGGGTCAGCACCCAGGAGAACTGCGGGGTGTTCACCGCGGGCATCTGCACCATGGTGACCCGGACGTTGCTCTTGGCGTGCAGCAGTTCGCAGCGCAGCGCCTCGTTGAAACCCTGGATGGCGTGCTTGGCGCCGCAGTAGGCGGTCTGCAGCGGGATGCCGCGGTAGGCCAGCGCCGAGCCGACCTGCACGACGGTGCCGCGGTTGCGAGGCCGCATGTGCTTCAGCGCGGCCATGGTGCCGTAGACGTAGCCGAGGTAGCTCACCTCGGTGATCCGGCGGTACTCGTCCGGGGCGATCTTGTCGAACGGCGCGAACACCGAACTGAACGCCACGTTGACCCAGGTGTCGATCGGCCCCAGCTCGGACTCGATCCGCTCGGCGGCGGCGAACACCGCGTCGGCATCGGCCATATCGGCCGGCACCACCAGCGCCTTGCCACCGGCCCGTTCGACATCCTCGGCCGCGCCGGCCAGGCCCTTCTCGCCGCGGGCGATCAGCGCCACCCGGTCGCCCCGGGCGGCGAAGGCGATCGCGCTCGCCCGTCCGATCCCGCCGCTGGCACCGGTGACAACAACGGTCTGTGTCATGGCTTTCACTTCCTGCTCAAGTGTGATCGTGTCCGGCACGCTGTTGTGCCACCCGATCGCTAGGTGCGGCTCAGCCTCGGCCGTTGGGGGCGGCGAACCCGGGCGGGTTCACCAGCCCAATGCCGCCATCGAACCGGCGCTGGGCTCCGGTTCGCCGGCTGCCTCGGCGAACGCGCGCAGCGCCTGGATCAGCCCGGCTCGCTGCTCGGCCGGCATTGCCTTGACGATCCGGGCGATCTCGGCGAGCCGGGCGCTGGTCACCTCGCGCACCACCTGCCGGCCCTGATCGGTCAGTCCGAGCACCACCTCGCGCCGGTTGGCCGGGTTGTCCCGCCGGGTCACCAGGCCGGCGTTCAGCAGCCGGTCGATCATCCGCATCGCGGTGGACGGGGTGACGCCGAGCAGTTCGGCCAGCCGGTTGAGGTTCATCTCGCCGTGGCCGTCCAGCACCACCAGGGTGCGCAGTTGGGTCGCGGTGACCATGCCCTCGACCTGGGCCAGCGATCGGACGGACACCCCGACCAGCACCCGGGAGGCGGTGAGCACGGCGGTGACGAGGTCGTCGACGTCCGTGGCCAGGCTGGATCGCTTGGCCCGGGCAGCTACCGGCTTGGTCACCCGTTCTCCTCCCGCCGCTGCGAGGCAACAATTGCAGGATACAACAGTTGCCCGGCTCGGCGCAGGGTCAGCCGGTACGGATGCTGCGGAGCCGGAGCTGCTCGGCGAACACCAGGCGGCGCAGGTCGGCCGCCGCCCGCTCGTCGAGCTCGAAGGTGAGCACGCATTCGGCCAGCGGCTCGGGCCTGCCCGACGGCTCGGTTTTGCCGTTGCCCTTGCCCGACGGCTCGGCCTTGCCGTTGCCCGATGTCCCGGCCTTGCCCGATGTCCCGGCCTCGCCCGACGGCTCGGTTCTGCGCGAGCGCTCGGCGCGCAGCAGCGCGGCCGGCAGTGTGAACCGGGTCCCGGCCAGCGCGAAGCTGGCGAGCAGATCCGCGGCGCCGGCCAGCGCCTCGGCGTCGGAGCTGCGCAGTACGCAGCGCAGGCCGGCCTCGCTGACGTCGAGCAGCTGCCCGGCCACGTGCGGGAACGGCTCGCCGGCCGCGCCACCGATCGCCGTCAGCTCGATCGGCCCGAGGGCCGGCACCCGGACGAACTGCCGGCGCTGCTGTCGGCGCAGGTCCTCGACCACGGTCAGCCACAGCCCGAGATGCTCGCGCTGCCGGGTCTCGGTCAGCCGGACCGTGGCCAGGGTCAGGCCGTCCGGATCCGGCCAGCTGACCAGCAGCGGCTGGCCGATCTGGAACTGGTGCTCCACCGGCAGCGTCAGTGGCCGGGCCAGCGTCAGCATGCCGTCGCCGACGTCCTCCACCCGGCTGAGGTACTCCCGGCCGTCCTGGTCGGTGATGGTGACCAGTCGGTGAATCGCGGGCATCAGCGACACGCAGACACCATCGGCACCGGCGCAGGCCTCCTGAGCGCGGGCCGCGGCGTCACCTGGCGCACGCGGCCGCCACGGAGCGGTCGGACACGCCCTAGGATCGACAGCCATGGCGGCCTCCTACCAGACCCTGACCACTCCCGACGGCCGGCAGCTGGAGTACCTCGACACCGGCTCGGCCGGCAGCGCGGGCACCCTGCTGTTCCATGTCGGGACGCCCAACTGCGCGGCGGAGTTCTCGCTCATCGCCGAGCCGGCGGCCGAGCTGGGGCTCCGGCTGATCAGCTACTCCCGGCCCGGCTACGGACAGTCCAGCGAGCAGCTCGGCCGCAGCGTCGCGGACACCGTCGCCGACGCGGCCACCGTGCTGGACCACTTGGGCGTCTCCGACTTCATCACCCTCGGCTGGTCCGGCGGCGGCCCGCACGCGCTGGCCTGCGCCGCGCTGCTGCCGGGCCGGTGCCGGGCGGCCGCCACGCTGGCCGGCGCGGGGCCGTACGGCGTGCCCGGGCTGGACTTCCTGGCCGGCATGGACGAGGCCAACGTCGAGGAGTTCGGCACGGCGCTGGCCGGGTTCGACGAGCTGGACGGCTATCTGCGGGGATTGCAGGACGAGCTCGCCGAGGTGACCGGCGATTCGGTGGTGACGGGACTGGCCGGGCTGCTGTCCGAGGTGGACAAGCAAGCGCTGACCGGGCAACTGGCCGACGAGATGGCGGCCGTGATGCGCCGCACCATGGCCGCCGGCATCGCCGGCTGGCGCGACGACGACCTGGCCTTCGTGCAGGACTGGGGTTTCCGGCTCGAGGAGATCACCGTGCCGGTCTCGGTGTGGCAGGGCGCGCAGGACCGGATGGTGCCGTTCGCGCACGGACAATGGCTGGTCGACGCGATCCCGGGCGCGCGGGCGCACCTCTACCCGGACGAAGGACACATCTCGCTGGTCTGCCAGGCCGGCTCGATCCTGACCGACCTGCTGGAGCGTGCCGACTCCGCGGAACGGACCGGCTGACCGGCTGACCCGCGGGGCCGGCTCCCGTCTACCGCTGGGCGGTAACCATGCCGTTTGTCAGCCGGATTTCGCGATGGCAGCTGTCTGCGAGTTCCGGGTCGTGGGTGCAGAGCACCACCGTCGACCCTCTTTCGGCCAGCCCGAACACCCGCTTCAGCACTCGCTCCCGGGAGGCGTGGTCGAGTTCGGCGGTCAGCTCGTCGGCCAGCAGCACGGCGGGGTCGGTGACCAGCGCCCGGGCGATCGCCACCCGTTGCTGCTGGCCGCCGGACAGCTGCTCCACCAGATGGTCGGCGACGTCGGCCAGCCCGACCGCGTCCAGCACGTCCTCGGCCCGGTCCCGGAGCTCGTTGCGTTCCACCCGCTGGCCCTGCAGCACCACCTCGACGTTCTCCGCCGCGGTGAGCACGCTGATCAGCCCGTACCCCTGCAGCACCAGCCCGTAACCGGCCGGCACTCCCTCGGCCGGAGCCTCGGCGGCCCGGTGCACGCTGCCCGCGTCCGGCCGTTCCAGCCCGGCCAGCAGGGCGAGCAGGCTGGACTTTCCGCTGCCGGACGGCCCGGTGACGGCCAGCACCTCGCCCGGATAGGCAGCCACCGTGACCTCGTTCAGGATCAGCCGGCCGGCCCGCTGATAACGCACCCGATCCGCCGCCAAGGTAGCGTCGGTGGCCGCG
>DASUAC010000606.1:0-2072 GCA_035763985.1 Jatrophihabitans sp.
CGGAAGGTGGCGCTGAGCGGGGAGAAGACGCTGCAGCAGATGATCAGCACCGACTCGACCGCGATCACGATGAGCAGGCCCGGCAGGCCGGGCCGGACCAGCACCAGCCCGATCGGCCAGCAGCAGCGCAGGACGCCGGACGCCCGCAGGACGGTGTCGCTGCCGTAGCGGGCCGCCAGCGGGCGGGCGAGCCGGGAGCCGATCAGCCCGCCGAGGCAGGGAACCGCGAACGCCAGCCCGTACTGCCAGGGACGGAAGCCGAGCCGGCCGAGCATCAGCACCGCCAGCGGCGCCTCGCCCGCCATGATCAGCCCGTTGACCGTCAGCGAGTTGAGGAACAACCGGCGCAGCTGCCGGTGCCGCAGCAGGTAGCGCCAGCCTTCGGCCAGGCCGGCCGGCGTCTGGCGCGGCGGCGCGCTGCCGGGGGCCGGTTCGCCGCCGCCGATCGCGGTGATGCCCAGCGCGGAGAGCAGGTAGCTGACCGCGTCGGCGGCGATGGTCACGACCGGGCCCAGCAGCCCGATCGCGGCCCCGCCGAGGGTCGGGCCGACGACGCTGGCCGACCAGTTGGTGGACTCGAACCGGGCGTTCGCGGTCAGCAGTTCGGCCGGCGCGACGAGGGACTTGAGGAACGCGCCGCCGGCAGCGGTGAACGCGATGTTCGCCGCCGACAGCACGATCGAGACGCAGATCAGCTGGGCGATGCTCAGCACGCCGAGCGCGTACGCGATCGGGACGGAGGCCTGCGCCCCGAACCGGGCCAGGTCCATGGTGATCAGCACCGGACGCTTCAGCCGGAACTCGACCCACGGACCCATCGGCACCGCCAGCAGCGCACCGGCCGCCAGCCCGGCCGCCGACATCGCGGCCACCTCGGCGGCGTTGGCGTGCAGCACCGTGATCGCGATGAACGAGAACGCCCCGAACCCCAGCCAGGTCCCGTACGCGCTCACCGCGTACGCCGCCCACAGCCAGCCGAAGCGCCGACCGAGGCTCCCGAACCGCATGAACCTCAAACAACCACACCGCCGACCGGGATCCGCGCAACGACGCCGGTACGACCCGGATCCTGCAGCGTCAGAGCTTCGCCTCAGTCCTGCAGCATCGGCAGCCGCAACGCCACGTCCGGCACCCCGAAGCCGTCGATCAGGCTCAGCGCGTGCGGCCGCAGCTCGCCGCACAACCGGTTCACCTCGCCGATCAGCTGCTTCGACTGCGCCGCCGACAACCGGCCGTGCTCGAGGTACCAGGCCCGGTCGGCCTCGACGGTGCTCAGCACGTACAGGTCGCAGACCCGCTCCAGCAGCAGCCGGACGGCCGGGTCGGCGCAGTCCTCCAGCGCGGCCACGAACGCCTCGGCGAGCAGCCGGTCCACGTGCGCCTGCGCGGTGGCCAGCAGGTGGTCCTGGCAGGCGTTGAACACCACGAACGGATCCTCGGCATCGACAGCCCGGCGCAGCCGGCGGGCCAGCCCGTCGGTCAGGTGCCGCTCCCGGAAGTCCAGCAGCGTGAGCTGCCAGCCCCGGTCGGTCCAGTCGCCCTCCTGGGCCCGGCCGACGGCGGCCAGCTTGGACAGCAGCGCACTGCGTTCCAGCACGCTGCCGACCGCGAGCCCGGCCACGAACCGGACGGTGCCGAGCATGTCCAGCTCGCCGAAGTGGTCGCGGTAGCTGGTCAGCAGCTCCTTGGCGACCAGCTGCAGCAGCACGGTGTTGTCGCCCTCGAACGTGGTGAACACGTCGGTGTCGGCCTTCAGGCCGGGCAGCCGGTTCTCGCCGAGGTAGCCGGCCCCGCCGCACGCCTCGCGGCAGGTTTGGATGGTGCGGCTGGCGTGCCAGGTGGCCACGGCCTTGATGCCGGCGGCGCGTGCCTCCAGTTCGCGCCGCCGTGGGTCGGCCGGATCGGCGTGCGTGAACACCTCGTGCAGCGTGCCCACCAACTCCGCCTGCGCGAAGTGCAAGGCGTAGCTCTTGGCCAGCGCCGGCAGCAGTTTGCGCTGGTGGGCAAGGTAGTCCAGCAACTTCACCTCGCCGTCCCGGCCCGGCGCGCTGAACTGGGTGCGCCGCTCGGCG
>DASUAC010000607.1:0-6754 GCA_035763985.1 Jatrophihabitans sp.
CGTGACGCTCACGCCGGGTGAGTTCCGGGGCACCAGGAACGCCGCGATGCTGGAGCCGGTGCGGGCGAACACCAGATAGAGATCCGCCCGCTGGCCATTGGTGATCCACTTCTTGCCGCCGTTGAGCAGGTATCCGTCGCCGGCCGGCTGAGCGGTGGTCCGGATGCCGGTGGCGTCGCTACCGGCATCCGGCTCGGTCAGGCAGAACGCGCCGAGCGTCCGGCCGGCCGCCAGTTCGGGCAGCCACCGGCTCTTCTGCTCGGCGGTTCCCCACCGCTGCACCGTCCAGGACATCATGGTGTGCACGGTGAGCAGGCTGCGGACGGACGAACAGGCCCGTCCCACCTCCTCGTGGATCTCGCCGAGCGTCACCATCGACACGCCCGCCCCGCCGACCTCGGCCGGCAGGAAGGGCGCCCAGATGCCGGCCTCGGACATCCGCTCGAGCAGCTGCTCGGGGATCCGGCCGGCGCGTTCGAAATCGTTGGCGTACGGCGCGATGTGCTCGACCGCGAAGGCACGCGCCGAGGCGCGGTCTTCGACCGGCTCGACCAGCTCATCGACCGGAGCCAGGACTGGCGCCGCCATGGCTAGACCCCGGCGGTGGCCGGCGTCAGCCGGTCCACCAGCTCGGTCATCGACTCCGCGCTGTGGAAGTTCTCGATGCGCAGCTCGTCGTTCGGCACGGTGACCCCGAACGTCTTCTCGATGAACATGACCAGCTCCATCGCGAACAGCGAGTTGACGAAGCCGATCTGGAAGATGTTGTCGGTCGAGGTGATCTCCACCTGCGGGTAGCGACCCGAGATGAAGGCCAGGATCTGGGACGTCACGTTGTTCGACATGATCTGTGTTTCTCCTTGTAATTAACGATGATTCGGTCTTTGGGTTGGTTGCTGCCGGGTCAGGCTGCGCTGCCGGTCACCCGGTTGGAGCCGTTGTAGTCGTAGAAGCCGCGGCCGCTCTTGCGGCCGTGGTAACCGGCGTCGGTCATCTGCATCAGCAGCGGGCACGGCCGGTACTTGGGGTCGCGGTAGTGCTCGTACAGCACGTCGATGCTGTACAGGACGGTGTCCACGCCGATCAGGTCCGCGGTCTCCAGCGGGCCCATCGGGTGGCCGAAGCAGCTGCGGAACACCTCGTCCACCGCCTCGGCGGTCGCCACCCCCTCGTACACCAGGTAGGCGGCCTCGTTCATCAGCACGTGCGACAGCCGGTTGGAGATGAAGCCGCACGAGTCGTTGAGCTCGATCGCCTTCTTGCCCATGCCGGCCAGCATTTCCTTGGTGCGCTCGACCGTCTCCGCCGAGGTGTGCACCCCGGGGATCAGCTCGACCGCCGGCTTCTTCGGCACCGGGTTCATGAAGTGCACCCCGACGACCTTGTCCGGCCGGCCGGTCACCGTGCCGACCTTGGTGATCGGGATGGCCGAGGTGTTGACCACGAAGATGGTCTCCGGCTTGCAGGCCGCGTCCAGCTCGGCGAAGACCTGGCGCTTGATCGTCCAGTCCTCCGGCACGTTCTCGATGACGAAGTCGGCCTTGGCGACCGCGTCGGCGCCGACCCCGGTGGTGATCCGGGACAGCACCTCGTCGGCGTCCACCGCCGGCCCGCCGGTCAGCCGGCTCATCCGGCAGTTGTTGCGGATGGTGGCCAGCGCGCCGGCCAGGATTTCCTCGCTGATGTCGACCAAAACCACGTCGTGGCCGGTCGAGGCCAGGTTCTGCGCGACGCCGACGCCCATCACGCCGGCCCCGACGACTCCGATGACAGTCATCGCTTGCTCTCTCTTTCGTTTCGTGTGTTCAGGTGGATGGGTTTGCTGATAGCCGTTCGCCCTGCCTGGGCCGGCTGTCGGGATCCGGGCGTACGGCTACCTCCCTCGCCTGCGGGTCGCCGAGGCCTGCAGGCCCGACCGGCGCAGCTGCGCCCGGACCTGCGAGTCGGCTCCGTCGTCGTCACGAGCCTCACCGGACAGCTGTCCGGAGATCAGCTCGCCCAGCGCGGCCACCGTGGGGGCTTCGTAGAGCACGTGCGGGGCCAACTCGACCGAGATGAACTGCTTGCGCAGCGCGGCCACGATGCTCACGCCGAGCAGCGAGTTGCCACCGAGCTCGAAGTAGTTGTCCAGCACCCCGAGCCGTTCCAGGCGCAGAGCGTCGCACCAGATCTCGGCGACCGCGAGCTCGATCTCACCGGCCGGTTCCTGATACGGAGTGACCAGTTCCGGACGCGGGTGCCGGCCCTCGGCGTCCTCCGCGCCACCCTGGCCGGTCACCGAGGCGAGGTTGAACTTCGAGGCGTGGCGCGCCATCAGGCCGAAGTCCAAGGTGTTCACCACGACCCGGGACTCGCCGGTGGCCAACGCCCGCAGCAGGCTGTGCCAGCCGCGCTCGAAGTCGATGCCGATCCGGGCCCGGTTGGCCCGGAAGAACTCCTGCAGCTCCTCGGTGTAGCCGGCCAGGCCCTCCTCCCAGGCGTTCCAGGCCCACTCGCCCCAGTCCACCGCGAGCACCCGGCGGCCCTCGGTGGCCAGTTGCGCGGCGATGCTGTCGCAGTACGCATTGGCCGCGCAGTAGTCCACCTGGCCCGGGCCACCGCCGGTGATCGAGGTGATCGAGGAGAAGATCACCAGGAAGTCCAGCGGATGCTCCTCCGGCTTGCCGACCCGCAGCGCGTCCAGCAGCGCCAGGGTGCCGGCCACCTTCGGCGCGAGCACCTGGTCCAGCTCGGCCGGCTGCTTGAACTGCATCAGCCCGATCGCCGGTACGCCCGCGGCGTGCAGCACGCCGTGCAGGCCGCCGAACCGTTCCAGCGCGGTCTCGTACGCCCGCCGGACGTCCTCCGGGTCGCTCACGTCGCCGGTGACGATCTCCACCTCGGCGCCCAGTTCGAGCAGCGTCCGCACCTTGCCGATGCGTTCCCGGTCGCGTTCGCTGAGTGCGTCCGGGGTGGCCAGCAGCTGATCCCAGCGGTCCCGCTCGGGCAGCCCGGTGCGGGCCAGCAGGACGAGCTTCGCCTTGCAGTCCCGGGCCATTCGCTCGGCCAGGCCGAGCGCGATGCCACCGAGGCCGCCGGTGATCAGGTACACGCCACCCTGGCGCAGCAATTCCGCACCCGGTAGCTCGTCGGACGCGACCTCGGCCGCCGGCAGCTGCTCGTACTCGGGCAGCCAGCGCCGGCCGTGCCGCAGCGCCACCAGGGAATCGGCGCGCGGCCCGCGCAGCTCGCTGAGCAGCGCGGTGAGTGCCTTCGTCCCCGGTGCCGGGTCGAGGTCGACCAGCCGGGTGCTGATGCTCGGGTACTCCAGCGGGATCACCCGGACCGGGCCGAGCAGCGTCGCCGCGGTCGGGTGCGCCACGTCGTCGTCGAGCACCTGCTGGCTGCCGGAGACCACCACGTCCAGCGACCAGGCGTCCATGCCGAACTCGCCGGCGGCCCGGGCCAGCGCGACCAGGGTGTGCAGGCCGGCGGTGACGATGGTCTCGTCCGGCGCCGGCTCCAGCGCCCACAGGTGCAGCACCCGGTCCAGCTCGACGCCGGTGGCCCGCAGCTCACGCAGCAGCGCCACCGTGTCCGGCAGGCTGCCCGGCCGGATGGTGAAGCCGTCCTCGGTGGCGGCGAACGCCTCGCCTGGCCGGACCAGCACCAGGCCGGCGCCGTCGATGACCGGACGCAGGCCGGACAGCACCTGCTCGGCCACCCCGTCCTGGGTGTAGACCAGCCAGTGGGCCGGCTGCTGCGCGTCCACGACCGGAGTGGCGGCCTGCCGCCACACCGGCAGGTAGAGCCACTGCTCCGGCGGCAGGGTGGGCAGTGCGGCGATGTGCTCGAGGGTGACCTCGCCCTCCGGCAGTTCCAGCACGCCGGCCAGGTCGGTCGCGGGCCGGCCGGTCGGCCGGCCTCCCTCGATCCAGTACCGCTGGCGCTGGAACGGGTAGCTGGGCAGTGGCACCCGGCCCGGCAGCTCGGCCGGATCGATCGCCGAGCCGGACCCGCGGCCGTGGTAGGCCGGCCAGTTCAGCTCCACCCCGAGCAGCCACAGCCGGGCCAGCGAGTCGGTCAGCGCCGCGTCGTCCGGCCGGCTGTCGCTGCCACCGGGCAGCGCGGCCAGGATCAGCGGCCACTGCTGCGGGCTGGCCCCGGCGGTGCGCAGCAGCGCACCGAGCGACTGGCCCGGGCCGACCTCGAGCACCACCTGCTGGACGTCGGCCAGCAGCGCCTGCCCGATCGCGGCGAACTGCACCGGCTCGCACATGTGCCGGGCCCAGTACCCCGGGTCGCACACCAGCGCGGCGTCGGCGTAGCCACCGGTCACGTTGGACAGGTACGGCAGCTGCGGCGGGTTGAGCGTGATGTGCTCACCGACCCATTCGGTCAGCTCGTCGGCGACCGGCTTGAGCATCCGGCTGTGGAAGGCGTGCGTGGTGGCCAGCGGCCGGCAGCCGATCTCGGCAGCCCGCAACCGCTCGGTGAACCGCTGCACGACCGGCACCGGGCCGGCCACCACGGTGACCTGCGGGCCGTTGACCGCCGCTACATCCAGCTCGGTCTCGGTGTTCAGGAACCGGCTGCGCAGCTCGTCCACCGGCAGCGAGACGGCCAGCATGCTGCCGGCCGGCAGGGTGGCGATCAGCCGGGCCCGGTAGGCGACCAGCGCGATCGCGTCGGACAGGCTGAGCACCCCGGCCAAGGTGGCCGCGACGTACTCGCCGAGGCTGTAGCCGGCCAGCACCCGCGGCTGCAGACCCCAGCCGAGCAGGGTGCGGGCCAGCGCGTACTCGACCGCGAACAGGGCCGGCTGCACCAGCTCGGTGCCGGCCAGCGCTGCACTGCGCGGATCCTGCTCGCCGGTGTCGCGGCCGAGCAGCGCGGCCAGCCCCGCGGCGGCCACCCGGCCACCGGTCAGCAGGTCACGCAGATCCCGGCCGGGCAGCAGCGGCTTGAGCAGCGCCAGGCACTCGTCCAGCGCGGCCCGGAAGTCCGGTTCCCGCTGGTACAGCTCGGTCACCAGGCCCGGGTACTGCTCCCCCGTCCCGGCGAACAGCAGCGCCAGCGGCCGCCCGCGCACCGTATCCACCCGGCTGAGCAGCGCACCCTCGGTGCTGCCGGACAGCGCGGCGGCCGCCTGTTGAGGAGTCTCGGCCACGGTCACCCGGCGGTGTTCGAAGGTCTTGCGGCCGGCCTGCAGGGTGAAAGCCACGTCGGACAAACGGTAATCAGCGCTGGTGAGGTGACCGGCCAACCGCTGGCAGGACTCGGCCGCCGCGGTCTCGGTACGCGCCGACACCGGCAGCACCTGGTAGCGGCGCCGGGGCCGGTCGTCCGGCTGGACGGCCTGGCGTTCGGGTGCCTGCTCGACCACCACGTGCACGTTGGTGCCACCCATGCCGAGGGAGTTGATGCCGGCGATCCGCGGCCGGTCGGCCCGGCGCGGCCACGGGCTGAGCTCGGCGTTGACGTAGAACGGGCTGTTCTCGATGTCGAGCGCCGGGTTCGGGCTGGTGTAGTGCAGGGTCGCCGGGATCTGCTCCTCGTGCAGCGCCAGGCTGGCCTTGATCAGGCCGGTCACGCCGGCCGCCCGGTCCAGGTGGCCGATGTTGGTTTTCACCGATCCGATCGGGCAGTACTGCCGTTCGGCGGTCTCGCCGAACGCGCGGACCAGCGCGGCCACCTCGATCGGGTCGCCCAGTTCGGTGGCGGTGCCGTGCGCCTCGATGTAGCCGATCTCGTCGCCGGTCACCCGGGCGTCGGCCATCGCGTCGACGACCACCTGGGCCTGGCCGACCACGCTCGGCGCGGTGTAACCGACCTTCAGCGCACCGTCGTTGTTCATCGCCGAGCCGCGGATCACCGACCAGATGTGGTCACCGTCGCGCAGCGCGTCGGACAGCCGCTTGAGCACCACCACCGCCGCGCCGTCGCCGAACATGCTGCCGCGGGCCTGCGCGTCGAAGGTGCGCACGTGGCCGTCCGGCGACTCCTGGCCGCCCGGGCCGAAGATGTGGCCGACCCGATCCGGCACCCGGATCGAGACGCCGCCGGCCAGTGCCATCTCGCACTCGCCGTTGCGCAGCGCCTGCACCGCCAGGTGGGTGGCCACCAGCGAGGTGGAGCAGAACGTCTGCACCGCCACGCTCGGCCCGGCCAGGTCGAACAGGTAGGACACCGTGGTGGTCAGCGCGTCCTTCTCGTTGCCCATGATGATCTCGTAGGTGCTGACGTCACCGCCGGTGACGCTGCCCTCGGGCATCTGCAGCAGGTACGTGCTCAGGTTGGTGCCGCCGTACACGCCCACCCGGCCGCGGTACTCCGGCGCGGCGTAGCCGGCCTGCTCCAGGCCCTCCCAGCAGACCTCCAGGAACAGCCGCTGCTGCGGGTCGGTGAGCGCGGCCATCCGCGGGCTGATGCCGAAGAACGCCGCGTCGAAGCCGGTGATGTCGTCCAGCACCGGCCGGGCCGGAACGTAGTTCGGGTCATCGATGACCTGCTCCGGCACGCCGGCGGCACGCAGTTCGTCCTTGCTGAAGAAGCTGATCGACTCCACGCCACCGACCAGGTTGCGCCAGAGCTCGGCGACATCGCCGGCGCCGGGGAACCGGCCGGCCATGCCGACCACCGCGATCCGCCGGTCCGGCTCGCCGGCCGCCGGCAGTTGCAGCTCGGCCGCCGGCTCGATCGACCGTACGGGCTCGACCGACCGTACGGGCTCGACCGACCGGACGAGCTCGGCCGCTGCCGGGACGACCGGCTG
>DASUAC010000608.1:0-3980 GCA_035763985.1 Jatrophihabitans sp.
CGGGCTGAGCCTGTCACCGGCCTCGATCCAGGCCTGGGCCGAGCGCCGGCCGGCCGAGATCCGAACTCCGGCCGAACGCGGGTTGGCCGGCGGTGCGTCCCGGCCACCGGCCATCGGCAGGCTGATACTGCCGTCCCCGAACGGCTCCAGCATCTGCCGTACGCTCGCCGAACGCGGCAGCCCGGTGCTGGCCGGCTGCCTGCGCAACGCCGCAACGGTGGCCGACTGGCTCGGACATGCCCGGGCCGCCGGCCGGGTGTCGGCCTTCGCGGTCATCGCCGCCGGCGAGCACTGGCCGGACGGTTCACTGCGCCCGGCGGTGGAGGATCTCTGGGGCGCCGGTGCCGTACTGGCTCGGCTACGCCGGGCGCTGCCGGAACTGACGTTCTCGCCGGAGGCACAGGCGGCGATCGCCGCCTTCGCCGCGACCGAACCGCAGCTACCGGACAGCCTGCGGGCGTGTGCCGATGGCAGGGAGCTGATCGAGGACGGGTTCGGCCAGGACGTCGCGCTGGCAGCCGAACTCGATGCCGACCGGGTGGTGCCGCTGCTCGTGGATCACCGGTTCCGGCCGGCCTGAACGAAGGGGGCCTCGGCGGCTCAGGCACCCGTCGCCCCGTCGATGGCCTCGCGCAGCAGGTCGGCGTGACCACAGTGCTGGGCGTACTCGGCGATGACGCGCAGCATCAGCCAGCGCAGCGAGTAGCTGCCGTTCCGCTCGACCACACCGACCTGATCCAGGCCGGCCGCCCGGTCGACGATCTCCCGGGACCGGGCGCACTCCTCGCGCCAGGTCTGCAACGCGGCCAGCGGGTCGCCGTCCAGCGATTCGAAGTCATCGTCCGGAAAGTCGTCGCGGTAATGCAGCATGGGCAGATCCAGCCCGGCGAAGTTGATGGCGAACCACCAGCGTTCCATGCCCGCCAGATGCCGGATCAGGCCGTGCAGGCTCATGGTGGACGGTGGCGAACTGCGTTCGGACATCCGGTCCGGCTGCACGCCGGAGCACTTGAGCTCGAAGGTCTCCCGGTAGTACTCGAGGTAGGCCTTGAGCATGTCGAACTCATCGGCATGCCGGGGGATGCGTACCGTGCGTGCGACCGGCCACACCGGCGAGCTGGCGACGGGTCGTTCCTCAGGAGTGTCCATGCCGCGATGGTGGCAGCAGCCTCCGACAGTTCCGGCGCACCGGAGGCCGGCCCCGGCTAAAATCGGTTGCCGGGCAACGCCGGTTCCATGGAGGCTCTCGAGGGTGCACTGCGCTGAGGACGGCCGCGCCGGGATCGACGCCGCGCTGGTCGGTCGGCTGATCGCGGCGCAGTTCCCGCAGTGGCAGCACCTGCCGATCCGGCCGGTGCCGTTGGACGGATGGGACAACCGCACGTACCGGCTCGGCGACGAGCTCAGTGTCCGGCTGCCGACGCACGCGATGTACGTAGCGGCGGTGGCCAAGGAGGATCGCTGGCTACCGGTGCTGGCGCCGCAGCTGCCGGTGCCGATCCCGGTGCCGGTGGCCACCGGCCGGCCGGGGGAGGGGTATCCGTTCGCCTGGTCCGTCCGGCGCTGGCTCGACGGCGAACCGGCCGGCTGCGGCGAGGTCGCCGACCTGGCCGCGTTCGCCATCGAGGTCGCCGAGTTCATCCTTGCCCTGCAACGGATCGACCCGGCCGGCGGGCCACCGGCGGGAGCCCACAGCTTCCATCGCGGCGGATCGTTGCGGCATTACGACGACGAGACCCACCAGGCGCTGGCCACCCTGGCCGCCCAGCCGGCCGCCGGTGGCATCGATGTCGTCGGCGCGGGCGAGGTGTGGCAGGCCGCCCTGGCTGCGCACTGGCACGGCCGGCCGAGCTGGTTCCACGGCGATGTCGCGGTGGGAAATCTGCTCGTACGCAACGGCAAACTTGCCGCGGTGATCGACTTCGGCACGTCTGGCGTGGGGGATCCGGCGTGCGACCTGGTGATCGCCTGGACCCTGTTCACCGGTGCCGGCCGGGAGGCCTTCCGGGCCCGGGTCGGGCAGCAACCCGGAAGCTGGGCGCGGGCGCGCGGCTGGGCGCTGTGGAAGGCGCTCATCTGCCTGGCGAACGACCTCGACGTCGACCGGCCCGCCATCGCGAACAACCGCCGGATCGTTGCCGACCTGATAGCCGAGCACCGGGCCATGTCACCGAGCGGCAACCGAACGCAGGACGAGCACTGACGATGCCGTCACCTACGGAGCTGGAATACCTCAACGTCTTCCGGCTGACCCTGAAGATGAGATGCGACGGGTTGACGGCCGAGCAGCTGGCCAGCCGTTCGGTGCCGCCGTCCACCCTGCTGCTGCTCAGGCTGGCACGACACCGTGCCGAGGTGGAGCCGATCTGGGCCCGGGGTAGTCATGCCCGGGCTCGACCTGCTCGAGGGAGCCAGCCCGGCGGATCGTTGCGACGGCGATTTCCTTGGTACGGCAGCGGATCCCGAGCTGGTCGCGGGCGCCTCTGCCTGGCAGGCCGGGGGCGCGGCCAGCGATGAGCCGATCGCCGAGACCACCGGCCGGATAGCGATCAGCCGCGGCGCCGGCCGCTGCTGGCAGCCGGCCACCAGGGTCAGCACGATCCCCATGACCAGCAGTGCAACTCGCGACCCCACCGCTGCCTTCCCCGGGCCGTCGAGGCCAGGGTCGATCCCGACCGTCGGCGGTCGTAGAGGAGAAGGACCCGCAGCGGCCGGGACGAATCGCGCCGGTACCAGGGACCATGATGGAGTCCATGGCAGAACGGTCGCTCACCCCGGCAGCGGGGCAGGTCAACCGGTTGTCGCCGGTCGGCTTCGTCGTCGGCTTCGGCATCGTCTCCGCCCTCGCCGACGTCGTCTACGAGGGCGCCCGGTCGGTCATCGGGCCGTATCTGGGCAGCCTGGGCGCATCGGCGTTCCTGGTCGGCGTGATCACCGGGGCCGGCGAGGCGGCGGCGCTGGTGCTGCGGCTGTTCACCGGCCGGCTGGTCGACCGCACCGGCCGGCCGTGGCCGCAGACCATCACCGGGTACGCGCTGACCTGCGTCTGCGTGCCGCTGATCGCCCTGACCGGGAACCTCGCCGGCGCCGGACTGCTCTACAACGGTGAGCGCGTCGGCAAGGCGGTTCGCACGCCGGCCCGCGACACCATGCTCGCGCACGCCTCTGCCGAACTGGGCCGTGGGTACGCCTTCGGGCTGCACGAGGCGCTGGACCAGATCGGCGCGATGACCGGCCCGCTGCTGATCGCCGGCGCCCTCGCGCTGGGCGGCGACTACCGGCTTGGCTACGCCCTGCTCGCCGTCCCCGGCGCGCTGGCGCTGCTCGCGCTGGGCCGGCTGCGCCGGGGCGCTCCGCACCCGCTGGCCTGGGAACCGGCCGCCCAGCTGGGCGAGCAGAAGAAGCTGCGGCTGTCCGCGGCGCTGCCACGCCGGTTCTGGCACTACTGCGCGTTCTCCGCGATCACCATGTTCGGCTACTCCACCTGGGCGATCCTGGCCTACCACCTCACCCAGCGGCAGCTGCTTCGCGCGCCGCTGGTCCCGGTGCTGTACGCGCTGGCGATGGCCGCGGCGTCGGTGACCGCGGTCGGCTTCGGCCGGCTCTACGACCGGGTCGGCCTGCGCGGACTGGTCGCGTTGCCGCCGCTGGCCGCCGCGGTGCCGTTCCTCTCGTTCGCCGACGCACCGGCCCTGTACGTGCTCGGTGCCGTCGTCTGGGGCGCCGGCATGGGCGTGCACGACTCGACCATGCGGGCCGCGGTCGCCGACTTCGTACCGGCGCACCGGCGCGGCGCGGGCTACGGGACCTTCACCGCGAGTTACGGGCTGGCCTGGCTGGCCGGTGCCGCCGTCATCGGCTGGTGCTATGAGCAGAGCACCACCCTCGTCGCGCTCTTCATCACCGCCACCCAGTGCCTGGCGCTCGCCGTGCTGCTGCCGCTGATCCGGCGGCCGCGGACCTGAGCACCTACGGCGGCC
>DASUAC010000609.1:0-7815 GCA_035763985.1 Jatrophihabitans sp.
GGATCGGCCGGCTACTGCCCGGCGACCGGCCTGCCGCGCCGGCGCAGCAGCACCAGGGCCAGCGCTCCGGCCCCGAGCAGCGTGCCGAGCGCGCCCAGCACGATGCCGGTGGTGGCCGCCGACCTGCTTGCCTGGTCGGAGCCGGCGGCCTGGTCGGAGCCGGCGGCCTGGTCGGAACCGGCCGTACCGGAACCGGACGAGGCCGTACCGGAACCGGCGGCCGTACCGGCCAGGGTGAGCACCGGTGCCGGATGCTCCGGCTCGGCGCTGCTACCTGGCGCCGGCTGCTCGATCCAGGACACCGTGGAGCCGTCGGAGTACTGCTGCACCGCCTTGAAGGTCAGCTGGGAAACCCCGTCCGGCAGCTTGCCGGCCAGAATCGTGAACTGCCCGAAGAACCCCGGCTTGATACCGCCACCGGCGGCGGCCGTCCAGTCGATCTCGGAGACCACCTCGGTGATGTCGCCGTCGTCGGTCTTGATCGGGCTGGCCAGCTTGGTCTGCTTGATCGTGGCGGTCCAGCCGGGCTGAGGCGCCACCAGCACCCCGGCGATCGGGTGGTCGAGCGGCAGCTGCAGCTTCAGCCCGATGGTGCTGGCGGCATCGTTCTCGTCCGGCACCTGGACGGTGATCGCGGCGTCGCTCTGGCCGGGGCCGACACCCGGCGCCGCCACCGGCACGTGCGCCCAGGCCGGCGCCGCGCCCAGCAGCAGAAGGGCACCGGCCGCGGCCAGCGACCCACCGAGCTTGCCGACCCACCGACCACCGCGCATCGCGAAACCTCTCCTCGACGTCCCTGCCAGTTGCAGAGTCGGCCGAGCGGCCCGCCCGGTTCCACGGCGTGACGCAGGCGACATGACGATGTTCACGCGTCAAGTGCACGAAGGCATCGATCAGCTGCCGTTCGAAGGTCTTGATCGAGCAGATCCCAATCAAGTTCCTCACCTGATCGCATCATCTCCGCGATGAATCTCTCGCGGGCCTGGCGATCTTCACCCGCGAATCCAGCCAGCGCAGCACGCAGGTCGGCCAAGGCGTCATGCGACAGCGGCGGCGGAGCAAGTGCGGTTCGAACTGCCTCGACAATGCCCGCTGGGCTCCGTCCGCAATACATAAGCACGTAGGCGAAGTCGTAGTAGTCCTTATCCAGCCCGCGCCGCGGTATCGCCGAAGCCTTGGCGAGCAGATAACCACCCAGCCCGGCAAAGCGGAGTTGGATGGATGTGACTCCCTCGCTCCGAAGTGTGGCCGGCAGCTGGATCTCACGAACCACGCTGTCCACCGCGGCGGGAGCAGGCCCTTGCAGGTTCATCGCGATGGCGTCTGAGCAGCCGGGTAGTGCGATCCGCTGTCCGAGACTGTCCGGGGTGTCGCAGAGCAGCTCAAGCAGCACCTTGGAGGAATTCAGCTCGAACTCCCACCGCCACGCGTCATCACGTCGCTGCGGTGTGAATCCCGACTCGGTAAGAGCTCGTTCCAGCCAAGAGAAGTCTTGGTCTTCCCGGTCATAGACCAACGCGACCTCGAGCAGCAGGTCGACGTCGGTCGTGCCCAGATGCGCTAGCGGTGGTGCTACGACAAGGAAGTCCGGGTTCAGGCCACCGATCACTACGACATCGCTGACGTGTTCCCCCAGGCGAAGGCCAAATGCCGCCAAGGCATACTCGGCCAGTCGCCGGCCTTCGCGACTTCGATAATTGTCAGAAGCCAATTCTGACATCCCGGAGATGTTCGGCCGCGTCCTCGCCTCGGGCACCTAGCCGGAGTAAGTCCCCGTATATGCGTATCGGTCCTGCCACCGGCAGTCCGCCAACCAGGTCTACGTGGGAGAACAGTTGCTGATCGGCGCGCCAGAACACGATCCGAGCACCGTGCTCCACCTCGCGAAGCTCAGTGGACTGCATGAAGGCCCTTAACTGCCGATCGTAAAAGTCCGGCGCGAGGTAGACCGTAACGACGTTGATCGCGGTAGCAAGCGGTGCCACAAGATCGGCGGCCATCCATCCCGACAGCAGCCAAGCCTCCTTTGAAATGCCTCGCAAAAGTTCAATTGCCTCATCAACGCTGCCGACGCCATGCGCCGACACTGCTTCGGCTCTCTGCTCCCGATGCCAAGCTGCCCAGCTGGACAAGGCTGCCGAAGGGTCTCGCCATTCTCGTTGCGATGCCGGCCCGCGCTCCGGACCCAACTTGGCCGTCCAGCCTTGTTCATCGAAGATCTGCAATGCTCGCGAAACTTGGGACGATGACCATCCAGACATCTGCACGATCTCGCTGGAGCGTGGGATCGGAACCGATCGGTAGTCCTTACCGATCAATTCCTCCAACAACACCTCCGCTACCGCAGCGGTACCTTCGCTCCATGAGCTACGGCGTCGATCCCGAGGGAGCGGGTGCCAGCAGGCGATGAGCAAACCAGGCGGCGCGACGACCCGCGCTCGGCCGGATTCATCGGCCCAACCGAAGCCCGCCGACTCGGCCAGTTCGCGGCCACCGCGAGACATTCGCCTGACCACGATGACTGGACTGGCTTGCCCAGCTTCGTCGGCGAGTCTCTTCAATACGTTGGATACATCCCGTTGGAAACCCTCACCTGCCCATACTGGACGCAGCCGAGCAGTTCCGTACTCGTAGTCCACCATCAGTACGGGGTCGTCCGGCCCCTCATTTACCGAGAACTGCCCCACCCGCGTCACCTGCAGAACCCGTTCGAGGGCCCGCAGAGCCCGGTTTTCCCGTGCAAGCATGCATTCCACGATACAGGGAAAAACATGTTTTCCCTGGAAAACGCGTTATCCCGAGGTCGGGAAATAATCAGAAAGCCGGGAAAACCGATACGTACGGGCAGCGGCGAAGGCGGTTAGTGATCCAGCGCGGCGATCAGCTGCGGGCGCAGCTCGGCCGGCGAGATCACCGCGTCCACCGACCCGACCTCGACCGCCCGCCGGATGCTGTGCACCGCGTCGAACTCGGCGGCCACCTGCGCCAGCTTCTCCACCCGGACGCTCGAGCGCAGCTCGGCCAGTTCGGTGAGCAGCTCGGCCCGGTGCACCGGGTCGGTCTCGGCGGCGGCTTGCGCCTCCAGCTCCTGCACCCGCGGATCCCGCGCGGTGCGGGAATCCACGTCGCCGGCGAAGACCACCGCGGCAGCCGGCGCGCCGCCGATCACCGAGGCGAACGAACCCTCCACCGCGAGCACGGTCATCCGCGGGTTCAGGGTCTTGGAGAACACCACGAACGCACCGCCGTGATAACGCGACACCACGCAGAACACGATCGGTCCGTCGAAGTTGACGATGGCCCGGCCGATCTCCGCGCCGTACTCCAGCTGCAGGTTGCGCATCGAGTCCGGCGAGCCGTCGAAACCGGAGAGGTTGGCCAGCACCACCACCGGCCGGTTGCCGCTGGCCGCGTTGATCGCCCGCGCGGTCTTCTTCGACGAACGCGGGAACAGCGTGCCGGCCGTCCAGATGTCCGGGCCGTCGCTGGGCGGAAAGCCGCGCCGCGGGATCGGCCGGGATTCGATGCCGATCAGGCACACCGGCCGGCCGCCCAGGTAGGCGTCGAACACCACCGAGGTCTCGGCCTCGGCCATGCCGGCCCAGCGTTCCCGTACCGGCAGATCCTGGTCGGAAACCGAGTGCATCAGCGTCCGCATGTCGAACGCCTTCTTCCGGTCCGGATTGGTGGCGGCGGAGAAGATCTCGCCGATGCTGGCGAACTCACTGTCCGGGTGCTCGTGCGGGAACGTGCTGACGTCCCGGTCGCACGGGTCCTCGGTACGCGCCCTCCGCGGCTCGGTCTCCCCCGGCGCGAGGTAGCTGAACGCGTAGTGCTCGGCGAGCAGGTCGCAGGCCGCGGCCAGGTTCGGCACCCAGTACTGCGCCTGCCCGTTCGGGCCCATCACCCGGTCGTAGCCGCCGATGCCGAAGTTGTCCTCGGCCGACACGCCGCCGGAGAAGTCCAGCGACTGCTTGCCGGTCAGCACCATCGCGCTGTCCGGGGTCATCACCAGGATTCCCTTGGTGTGCATGAGCATGGTGGCCTCGGCGTTCCAGTACGGCTGGGCGCCGACGTTGATGCCGGCCACCACCACGTTGATCTCGTGCCCGTCCTGGGTGAAGGTGACGATGCGCTTGAGCGCGCGGGCCACCCAGTCCATGTTCTCGGTGCCGGAGTCCATCGAGATCCGGGCACCGGCGGACAGCGCGAACCACTCCACCGGGACGCCGAGCTGCTCGGCCAGATCCAGCGCCGCGATGATCCGGCTGCACTCCGGCTCGGCCACCGCGCCCAGCGCCCGGGTCGGGTCGCCGAGCAGCACCACCCGCCGTACCCCCTCCGGGTATCGGTCGGTGGGGGTGGTGGCCACCCCGACCACGATGCCGGCCCGGTTGCCGCCGGGCGGCCGGTCGACCGGCACCAGCCGGGGCACCTCGGCCGCCGGGTCCAGGTCGTACTCGACGAACTGGCCACCCCGGCCGGCGATCATCGGAGTCAGCTCGTACGGGTAGACGTTGCCCCGCCGGCGGGCCCGCTGCACCTTCTGGTCGTAGTCGGTCAGCGGCTGCAGCCGCTCGGTGCTCGGCCGGGACACCTGGAACACCACGCCCGCGCCGGGCTGGAAGGAGAAGGTGGCTGCCACCTGCTGCACGCCGCCGTCCGGCATCACGATCCGGGCCTGGGCCTGCACGCTCTCGATCCCGGCGCCGACGGTCAACGGCGAGATGGTCTTCTGCAGCGCGGTCAGCTCGTCCAGCGGCGCGTCGATCACCGGCCAGATGTGCAGCGACACGATGTTCATGTCCAGCCGGGTGGCGCCCAGCGCGGCCCGGGCGCGCCGGATCGCGTCACCGCAACTGGCGACGGCCTGCTCGGCCTGCGGCAGCGACACCACCCGGCCGGACGCGTCCCGGACCACCGCGAGCTCGCGGATCTGGGCCAGCGCCACCAGCCGCTGGTCGGCGTCGTTGCCGCGTGCCACGCAGTGGTAGAGCAGCACGTCCTCCGGCGCATCGAGCCGGGTGATGGCGAAGTTGCGCAGCCGCCACAGGTTCAGCCGGCGGCCGACCATCGGGTGCACGCCGCGCACCAGGTCGTCCTCCAGGCTGCTGGCGTAGCCCTCCGGCACCGGCCGGTAGGTGTAGTAGCCCACCGGCCGGCCGCCGCCCGGGCAGGTCGCGACGGCGAACCGGCGAACCCGGTCGATCAGGCCGAGCCGGTCCAGCTGCTGCTGCAGCACCGCGGTGGCCTCGGCCGGCGAATCCGGGATCTCCGGCCAGAGCAGGTAAAGGTCGATCACGCTCTGGTGGCCGGCCGGCTGCCGGTCGAGCTGGGCGTGCAGCTGCCGAACCAGTTCGGAGTCCGGCACCAGCTCGGCGAACCGGCCCATCGTGGTGATCAGATGGCTGGGCCGGTCGTCCAGCACGTAGTCGCAGGTCACGTACGGCCGGCCGGCCAGCACCTCCGTGGTCAGCGCGTGCAGTTCGTAACCGGCGTAGTGCCGGCGGGCCAGCACCTCCAGCATCGGCTCGTGCCCGTCGCAGCCACGCTCGATCCGCTCGGCCAGGAACCGGACGGTCCGCTCCGGGATCTGGACGATCCGGTCCAGCCGGCTGGCGTAGTCGGCGGCCTGCGGGTTGGCCGCGAGGTACTCGATCTCCTCCCGCACGCCGGCCAGCAGCCGCCCCCGCTCGGCCTCCACCAGCGGCTGCTCGAACCAGCGGAACCGGACGCTGCGCGCCAGGTCGCCGACCGCCGGATAGCGCAGCTGGGTGGCCGACACCAGCCGGTCCAGCACCTCGCGCACCGCCTCGGCATCGGCCGGCAGCGGGTCCGCGGTCCACTGCTGCAGCAGCGTGGTGACCAGGTGCAGGTGGCTCGGCGCCCCCGGCTGGGCCAGGAAGATCCGGTAGACCGCCTCCTCCAGCGCCGGGGTGCGTTCCAGCTCGGTGACCTCGTAGTGCGCCAGCGCCCGGCGCAGCCGGTCGGCGAACGAGGGCGGCAACTGCTCCCGGCTCAGGTCCAGGCTGTGCAGGTAGGCGTGGAAGTACTCGCGCGGGCTGTGCACCCGGTCGCCGTCCTTCTCCTCGCCGGCCGGCCGGTTGCGGGCCAGCTCGCACAGGTCGGCGAACGCGGTGAACAACCCGAGCTCGGCCTCGATCCGCTGCTGGCCGCGTTCGGCCAGGGCGGCCCGGCACTGCTGGTACTCGGCCAGGGTCTGTCCCGGGTCGGCCAGGTCGAAGCCGAGCAGCAGATCCCGCAGATCCCGCAGCTGCGCGGCCGCCCGCAGCTCGACCGGACGCTTCGGCTCGGCCGGCAGTTCCAGCTCGGGCACCTCGTCGCCGGCCGGGACGTCCTGCTCGGCCGCGCCGGTCGGTTCCAGCCGGATCATCGGGGTGCCGGTCTCCACCTGGCCGCCGGCGGTGACCAGCAGCGCCCGTACCCGGGCCGGGAACGGCGCGGTGAGCACCGTCTCCATCTTCATGCTCTCCAGCACCAGCACCGGCGCGCCGGCCGGCACCTCGTCGCCGACCGAGACCGGCACCGCGACCACCAGCGCCGGGGCCGGTGAGCGCAGCACGCCGCCCTCGTCCCGGGTGACCCGGTGGGTGGTGCCGTTGACCTCGATCAGGCTGACCGGCCCGTGCGCGGCGCTGGTCACCCGGAACCACTCGTCGCCCACCTCGAGCCGGCTGGTGTAGTCGTCCAGCCGCTGGATGCGGGCGTCGACCTGACGGAAGTTGCCCTTGTCCTGTAAGCCGATCCGGAACCGCCGGGGACCGAGCTGGGCCACCGACAGCCGGTATCCGGCGCCGCGCAGCTTCAGTTCGATGGTCCGCCCGGGACGGTGCCGGGCCTGCGGCCGGCCACCGTGCGCGGTGGCCAGGAAGTGCTGCCGTTCGGCCATCTCGGCGACCTCGTAGGCGTCGATGGCGGCCGCCAGCAGCGCGATCCCGGCGTGCCGGTGGGTGACCAGGCCACCCTCGGCCCGGGTCCGGTCGATCCAGCCGGTGTCGGCCGAGCCGTCGACCACCGCCGGCTCGGCCAGCAACTGCAGCACGAAGCTCTTGTTGGTGGAACCGCCCTCGATCAGCACCACGGTGTCGGCCACCGCCCGGCGCAACCGGGCCAGCGCCTCGGCCCGGTCCGCGCCGTAGGCGATGATCTTGGCGATCATCGAGTCGAAGTCGGCCGGGATCACATCGCCGGTGCCGAACCCGGTGTCCACCCGGATGCCGGGGCCGGACGGCAGCCGCATCAGCTGGATCCGGCCCGGTGCCGGCGCGAAGTCCCGGTCCGGGTCCTCGGCGTTGAGCCGGGCCTCGACCGCGTGCCCGAGTTCGACCGGCCGGTCACCGTCCAGCTTTCCACCGGCTGCGACGTGCAGTTGCGCCTTGACCAGATCCAGCCCGGTGGTCAGCTCGGTGATCGAGTGCTCCACCTGCAAGCGGGTGTTGACCTCGAGGAACGCGAACGCGCGCTCCTGCGGGTGGTAGAGGAACTCGACCGTGCCGGCGCCGCGGTAGCCCACCGCGAGCGCGAGCCGCTCGGCCGACTCCTTGAGCTCCTGGGCCTGCTCGGCGCTGAGGACCGGCGAGGCCGACTCCTCGACGACCTTCTGGTTGCGGCGCTGGATCGAGCAGTCCCGCACCCCGAGGGCCCAGGCGGTGCCCTGCCCGTCGGCGATGACCTGGACCTCGACGTGCCGGGCCCCGGTGACCAGCCGCTCCAAAAACACGGTGCCGCTGCCGAACGCGCGCAGCGCCTCGGCGCTGGTCCGCTCGAACGCCTCGGTGAGGTCCCCGGGCGAGG
>DASUAC010000610.1:0-4757 GCA_035763985.1 Jatrophihabitans sp.
GATGCCGACGGCCGTGCGCTGCTCGTTGCCAGCGGCCGTGCGCTGGTTGTGCTCGGCGGTCGGCTGCTGACGGCGGTGCTGCTCGGCACCGACGGTGCCACGCTCGGACTGGTGGCCTCCGGCGCGCGGCTGCAGCCGGCGCAGCTCACGACCAGCAGCAGGCATGCCAGCCAGCGGATGACGAGCATCCGCTAGTCGTGGTCGCGGCCGAGCAGGATGTTCAAGAACTTCGAACCGTAGCCAGGACCTTGGGCATTCTCGTACAGGTAGGCGGAGTCCGCCTCGATGTCGTCGGCACGTTTGGCCCACCTGCGCAACCAGTAGAACCCGAGCCCTAGTGCGGGCAGGGCCACCAACCAGTACACCGGGCCTCCCTCGTCAGCGTGGGTTCAGTATGCGCCGCGATCGGGCCCGGCGCGCCAGGTTCGCGGGTGTCAGTTCCGGAACAGCGCGCTGTAGGCGTTCAGCGCGGGCTGCCCGCCGAGATGGGCGTAGAGCACGTTCGAATCGGCGGGGATCTCGCCGGTACGCACCAGGTCGATCAGCGCCGCCATCGATTTGCCTTCGTACACCGGGTCGATGATCATTCCTTCGAGCCGGCCGGTGAGCCGGATCGCGTCCAGGGTGGAGGCGACCGGGATGCCGTAGAAGTCGCCGGCCCAGCCTTCCAGGACGGTGATCTCCTCCTCGGTCAGCTCGCGGCCCAGCTCGATCAACTCGGCGGTGTTGCGCGCGATCCGTGCCACTTGGTCGCGGGTCTCGGCGATCTTCGCCGAGGCGTCGATGCCGAGCACCCGCCGGGGCCGGTCCTGGCCGGCGAAGCCCGCGATCATCCCGGCGTGGGTGGAGCCGGTGACCGAGCAGACAATGACCGTGTCGAAGAAGACGCCGAGTTCCTGTTCCTGCTGCTGCACCTCATAGGCCCAGTTCGCGAAGCCGAGGCCGCCGAGCCGGTGATCGGATGCGCCGGCCGGGATCGGGTACGGCACACCGCCGGCGGCACGGATCTCCTCCAGCGCGTTCTCCCAGCTCTGCTTGAAGCCGATGCCGAACCCGGCCTCGACGAGTTCGACGTGCGCGCCCATGATCCGGGACAGCAGGATGTTGCCGACCCGGTCGTTCACCGGGTCCGGCCAGTCGACCCAGCTCTCCTGCACCAGCCGTGCCTTCAGCCCGAGTTTGGCGGCGACGGCGGCGACCTGCCGGGTGTGGTTGGACTGCACCCCGCCGATCGACACCAGATGCGTCGCACCCTGGGCGAGTGCGTCCGGCACCAGGTACTCAAGCTTGCGGGTCTTGTTGCCGCCGAAGGCGAGGCCGGAGTTGCAGTCCTCGCGCTTGGCCCAGATCCGGGCGCCGCCCAGCTGGGCCGACAACCGTTCCAGCGGATGCACCGGGCTCGGCCCGAACAGCAGCGGATAACGGGGAAACTCGGTCAACTTCACGATGCGCTCCCGGGTTGTGCCTACCCGTACGGTACGCAGGCTTCGACCGCCGCGATCAGCCCGGCCGCGTAGCGCTGCTCGTCGGCGGGGCTCAGCCCGACCATGCCGCTGCTGTTGCCGCCGGCTTCGTTGTAGATCCAGGGAACCTCCGACAGCAGTTGCACGATCCAGATGTCGCCGGCCGCCAGGCCCCGGCTGCCCAGGTCATAGCCGGTGTTGCCGAGCAGGGTGATCGACCGGTGCTGCGCGAGGGACCGCTGCTGCTGGAAGATCCCGGCATATCTCTTGCTCAACGCGGCGACCGCCTGGTCGGTGAAGTACACCCGCTTGCCGCTCGGGGTGGTGCGGTAGGTGCCGACCGATTGGTAGTAGACGATGTTGTTGCCCTGGTCGAAGCCGATTCCTCCGTTGCCGCCGGCCTGGTCGTGGATGCTGAGCGCCAGCGCGGCATGTGCGGCATTGGCGAGCCGGGCGCGCTGACCGAGCGAGGCGGGCGTGTCCACCGCCGACTTGGTCATGATCACCCGGTAGCCGGCCGCGCGGAGCCCGGCGCGTACCAGTTCGGCGACGGCGAAGACGTCACGCATCTCCGGTTCGTTCGCATAATCGGATACGTCAAGCCCGCTCTGCGGGTCGACGGCATGCACCGGCACGCTGTGACCGGGGTCGATGACGATCACCGGGCCGGCGGCCGGCGTGCTCGGTGATGTCGTCGGCCTTGTGGTGGGCGACGGTTTCGGCCTCGTCGCCGCCAAAGGTTTGATCGTCGCCGCAGGCTTGATCGTCGCCGCGGGCTTCATCGCCCCGTGCGACTTCGGCGCTGCGAGCGGCACCGCGGCCGGCGGAGCACTGGAGGACGCGGACGGGCTGATCGTGACGGCAGCGCTGGACGTCGGCGTGGCCGGTTGCTCCATCTGGCAGGCGGCCAGGTTGAGCAGCACCGCAACGAGGCCGAGGATCGCGAGCCTCGGGCGGGGGCGTGGCATAGCGCTACGGTAGCCACCCATCCGGCCCGGCGGGCGTACGACATCAGCTGTCGCCGAGTTGGCCTTGCCGATCTTGCCGATCTTGCCGATCTTGCCGATCTTGCCGGCCTTTGCCCCGGCAGCGAGCATCTCCCACGATCAGCGGCTGAGCGGGGTCTCCTGGCTCAGCCGGCGCAGCTTGTCCGGGTTGCGTACCGCGAAGATCCGGCTGATCCGGCCGCCGTCGAACGCGAAGCCGATCACCGTGTCGACGGCGCCGCCGAGCAGCACGCGGGCGCCCGGAGCACCGTTGAGCAGGACCGGCTCGACCACCGCGTCCGGGGCGATCCGGGCGAATCCGCCGAGCAGGTTGACGATCTTCTTCGCGCCCAGCACGGGCTGCCGCACGGCGGCCACCACGCCGCCGCCGTCCGCGATCAGCACCGCGTCGGGTGCCAGGGTGTCCATCAGGCCCTGCAGGTCGCCGGTCCGCAGGGCGGCGAGGAAGCCGGCGACCGCCTGCCGCTGTTCGGTGCGGTCCACCGACATCCGCGGATGCCGGGCCGCCACATGCGACCGGGCCCGGTGCGCGATCTGGCGCACCGCCGGCGCCGATTTGCCGGTGGCAGCGGCGATCTCCTCGAACGGCAGGTCGAATACCTCGCGCAGCACGAACACCGCCCGCTCGGTCGGGGTCAGCGTCTCCAGCACCGTCAGCATCGCCATCGACACGCTCTCGGCCAACTCGACGTCCTCGGCCACGTCCGGGGTGGTCAGCAGCGGTTCGGGCAGCCACTCGCCGACGTAGTCCTCCTTGCGCCGGGCCAGCGTCCGCAGCCGGTTCAGTGCCAGCCGGCTGACGATCCGTACCAGGTACGCGCGCGGGTCGGCCACCTCGGCCTGGCCGTCCGGGCCGATCCCGTCCCACCGGATCCAGGCCTCCTGGACGGTGTCCTCGGCATCGGCCGCCGAACCGAGCAGCTCATAGGCGACGGTGAAGAGCAGGCTGCGGTGCTGGACGAACGGATCCTTGCCCCGCTCTTCGCGCAAGCGCTCATCGTTGCCCCGCCCTTCGCGCAAGCGCTCATCGCTGTCCCGCCCTTCGCGCAAGCGCTCATCGTTGTCTCGCTGTTCGCGCATGCGCTCATCGTCGGTCATGCCCGTTCGCAATCCCGGCCGAAGCGAGAGCGAGGTTCTGCGGTGCTCATGCCAGCGAGCGTAGGGCGGCCGTCGCCAGCGGCTCGAGGTCGCAGGAGTCGGCGTAGCCTTCGGACTCGATTCCGAGCGCGACGTTGCCGCGGCTGTTCATGTTGGCCAGTGCGATGAACGCGGTCAGCTCGACCAGCGCCGCCGGGCCGAGTTGGTCGAGCAGCCCGGCGACCATCTCGTCGGTCACGCTCGGCGGGGTCTGGGTCATCGCCTCGGCGTAACCCAGCACGGCGCGCTCCAGCGGCGTGAAGACGGTCGACTCACGCCAGCGCGGCACCTCGCGGGCCTTGGCCAGGTCGAGGTGCTCATTGAACGCCTGGAAGTAGCCGAAGTCCAGGCACCAACTGCAGCCGACCTGCGCCGCAACAGCCATATGCGCGAACGACTTCAGGCTGAGATCGCAGGCGTGCCACTTCTGGGACTTGGCGCCGATGCCCAGGGTTGCCTTCAGCACCGCGCGGTTGTGCCAGTACACGCCCAGCGCCGCCGGCACCCGGCCGAGCAGCTTCCTGCTGAACCGCTTGGCCAGCGCGCCGTAGAGGCCGGTGATCTGCGCCTGCGGGATTCGGGTGGTGCTCATCTGTCCTCCTAGGTCGGTATCGGCATGAAGACACCGGCAATCCGGTGGATGTGACACCCGCGGGCCGGCGTGGCAGGAAGGTCCTTGAAAGAATTGCCCCCAGTCGGTGTCGGATCGACGCAGCGGCGTTCGTAGTAGGGATGAGCGGCCGAGGAGCGGCCCCCAACCACAGGAGATGATCTCGATGCAGTACTTGGTTTCGGTGATCGCCGACACGCCCGACGCAAACGCCACTCCGGAGGAGATGGCTGCCATCGACGTGTTCAACGACCGGCTCCAGGCCGAGGGCCACTGGGTCTTCGCCGGCGGCCTCGGCACCACCGCCAACGCCACCGTCATCGACAACCGGAGCGGACAGGCGCTGTTCACCGACGGGCCGTTCGTGGAGTCGAAGGAGTACCTCGCCGGCTTCTGGATCATCGAGGCCGCCGACCTCGACGTGGCGCTCAAGCTCGCCGCCGAGGGATCGAAGGCCTGCAACCGGAAGATCGAGGTGCGGCCATTCCAGTGAGCGACGTCGAGGAGGTGATTACCCGGGTGCACCACGAGGAGTGGGCC
>DASUAC010000611.1:0-2581 GCA_035763985.1 Jatrophihabitans sp.
GGTGGTGTCGGTATAGCCGGACGGCAGATCGGTCAGCTCACCGGTCCACCGAATGGGTACGCCCCAGCCGGTCGCCACCGGCCGCTCGGCGCCATCCACAAGCGTGTCGTCCAGCAGCATGATGTCGAACTCGCCGAAGTACGCCCGGACCCGCCCGATGTACACCGCCGCCACCGGATCTGCCGTGATGAACGGCGGAAACGCGTCCGCGAACAGCGGCTCGAGCTGCTCGTCCGGCCAGTCGCGGGCATCGGACCGTTCGATGAGGTAGGTCATCCCTTCGGGCGCTTGTCGACCAGCCGGCGGGCCTTGCCCATCGAGTGCTCGATGGAGTCCGGCACCAGCACCCGCACCGTGACCGACACCCCGATCCGGTCCTTCACCCGCTGCGCCAGCAGCTCGCCGGCCGCCGTCCGGGAATCGAGGCCCACACCGTCGCGCGATTCGACCAGCACGGTCAACTGGTCCAGCCGGTCCGGCCGTTCCAGAATGCACTGGAATTGCGGGGCCAACGTGTCGATGCCCAGGATCAGCTCCTCGATCTGGGTGGGGAACAGGTTCACCCCGCGCAGGATGATCATGTCGTCGCTGCGTCCGGTGATCTTCTCCATCCGCCGCATGGTGCGGGCGGTGCCGGGCAGCAGCCGGGTCAGGTCCCGGGTCCGGTAGCGGATCACCGGCATCGCCTGCTTGGTCAGCGAGGTGAACACCAGCTCGCCCTCGGCGCCGTCCGGCAACACCTCGCCGGTCAACGGGTCGATGATCTCCGGGTAGAAGTGGTCCTCCCAGATGTGCAGGCCGTCCTTGGTCTCCACGCACTCCTGCGCCACCCCGGGACCCATCACCTCGGACAGCCCGTAGATGTCCACCGCGTCGATGCCGAGCCGGCCCTCCAGCTCCCGGCGCATCTGCTCGGTCCACGGCTCGGCGCCGAACACCCCGATCCGCAAAGAGCATTCGGCCGGATCCAGCCCGGCGTGCACCATCGCGTCCAGGATGGTGAGCATGTACGACGGGGTCACCATGATCACCTCCGGCGCGAAGTCGGTGATCAACTGCACCTGCCGCTCGGTCATCCCGCCGGACATCGGGATCACCGTGCAACCCAGCCGTTCCGCGCCGTAGTGCGCGCCCAGCCCGCCGGTGAACAGGCCATAGCCGTAGGCCACATGCACCCGGTCACCCGGTCGCACGCCGGCCGCCCGCAGCGACCGGGCCATCAGGTTCGACCAGGTGTCGACGTCCTCGGCGGTGTAGCCGACCACGGTGGGCCGGCCGGTCGTACCGGACGAGGCGTGGATCCGCGACACCTGCTCGCGCGGCACCGCGAACATCCCGAACGGATAGTGGTCTCTGAGATCTGCCTTGCTGGTGAACGGGAATCGGGCCAGGTCGGCGAGCTCGTGCAGGTCGGACGGGTGTACTCCGGTCGCCTCGAAGGCCTTCCGGTAGTGCGGCACGTTGGTGTAGGCATGCTCCAGCGACCAGCGCATCCGGGCCAGTTGCAGCGCGGCGAGTTCATCCCGGGATGCGGTTTCGATGGGTTCCAGTGCCGCGGACATCGACGGCAAAACCTCCATTACCGAACGCTCGTTCGAGTATCGTCGAGTCTGCCGTACCGTTCCGGGCCGGGCAAGCTATCCGTCCGGGTCGCCCAATTCTCCGGCCCGCACCAGCGAGGTCACCCTGCCCAGCGATGCCCGCAGGTCGTCGTCCAATTGGTCGACGATCAAGGACAACCCGGCCAGCTCGGCACCGGCCTGCTCGACCAGTCTCGCCACGGCGCTCGCCTGGCTGCCTCGCTCGGCCCAGTCGTCCACCAGCAGCACCCGGTGCCCGGCGCGCAACACGCACTGCATCCGGAGCCGGTGACTCAGCCCGCGGTAGTCAGGTCGCGAATCGGCCACCAGCTTGGGACCGGGCAGCAGGCCGCCGTCCTTGCGGATCGCCACGAAACCCGTCCCGAGCCGGACGGCGACGGCGCCGCCGAGCAGGAAACCGCGGGACTCGATGCCGAGCACGTGGCTGATTCCGGATTCCCGCCACGGCGCTGCCAAGGCCGCCACCACCGCCTCGAACGCCGGCCCGTCGGCGAAGACCGACCAGACGTCGGCGTGGCCGTCCCGCCAGCTGAACGAACGAAGCACCGCCGCACGTCCGGCATCGAGGGCGGTTAACGGCGGCATCGTTGAACATTCTGCCAGCTGGTTGGCAAATCCAGCTATTACCGAACACCCGTTCACGTAGGGTGGGTTGCCGTACCGCTCCGCGCCGACAGCTGCCCGGCGCGGACAGGAGCGCCGCCGCCCCAGCCCAGACGAGGGACACGATGAGTTTCCCGGACGGACCCGCCGGTCCGAGCCCCGCGCCGATCAACGGCCAGACCCCGCACCCCGGCCGGCCCGGCGTCCGGCCGGCCAAGCGCGGCCGGCCCGGCTACGACCTGGACTCGCTGCTCGCCGTCGCGGTCGAGGTGTTCAACGAGCGCGGCTACGACGGCACCAGCATGGAGGACCTGTCCCGCCGGCTCGGCATCGCGAAGTCGGCGATCTACCACCACGTCGCCGGCAAGGAGGAACTG
>DASUAC010000612.1:0-2096 GCA_035763985.1 Jatrophihabitans sp.
GTGCGGGTCGGCATCGAACGGGTGCATCTGGAGGAGGACACCGGCAAGAACACCCACGTCGGCGGCGCGACCGGCCGCATCCACGGCGCGGACTACTCCCTGGTGGACTTCAACCGGGCCGGCATCCCGCTGGTGGAGATCGTCACCAGGCCGGTGCCGGACGCGGGCCCGGCCGCGCCGGAGGTTGCCCGGGCCTACGTCGCCGAGCTGCGCGACATCCTGCGCACGCTCGGCGTTTCCGACGTCAAGATGGAGCAGGGCAGCCTGCGCTGCGACGTGAACACCTCGCTCACCCCGGCCGGTTCGACCGAGTGGGGCACCCGCACCGAGACCAAGAACGTCAACTCGCTGCGCAGCGTGGAGCGGGCGATGCGCTCGGAGATCATCCGGCAGGCCGAACTGCTCAACGCCGGCGGCAAGGTGATCCAGGAGACCCGGCATTTCCAGGAGACCACCGGCACCACCCGGTCCGGCCGGAGCAAGGAGGAGGCGACCGACTACCGGTACTTCCCGGAGCCGGATCTGGTGCCGCTGGCGCCGGACGCCGACTGGGTGGAGCAGCTGCGGGCCGGGCTGCCGGAGCTGCCGGCGGTGCGCCGGGCCCGGCTGCAGCGCGAGCTGGACCTCGGGCCGGAGGAACTGCAGGCGCTGGCCAACGCCGGTCTGGTGGACCGGTTCGCCGAGACGGTGGCGGCCGGCGCGCCGGCCGGCGAGGCCCGGAACTGGTGGCTGGGCTATCTCGCCCAGCAGGCCAACAGCCGGGAGATCGAGGCGGCCGACCTGCCGATCACGCCCGGCCAGGTGGCCCGCATCATCGAGCTGGTCAAGGCCGGCACACTGTCGGCCGCGCTCGGCCGGCAGGTGGTCGACGCGGTGCTGGAGACCGGTCACGACGTGGACCAGGTGATCGCCGACCGCAACCTGGGCCTGGTGACCGACACCTCGGCGCTGGCCGACGCGGCGCGGGCGGCGATCGAGGCCAACCCGGACATCGCCGCCCGGGTACGCAACGGCAAGCTGCCCGCGGTCGGGGTGCTGGTCGGCGCGGTCATGAAGGCCACCCGGGGCCAGGCCGACGCGGCCACCGTACGGGCGCTGCTGCTGGAGCAACTCGGCGTCAGCGAATAGCACCACAGGCGCGCGCGAAGGCGACAACGAGCGAGCAAGAACTGGTCGGCAGGCAACGGCACACCTGTCAGTGCGAAGGTCCGCCGCCTGCTCGATGTGCAGTACATCGTGCGCGAGCTGCGCGAGGCCTACACCGAAGAAGGCGTGCAAATCTGGCTGCACGCCCGCAAACGCAATCTCGACGGCCAGCGACCCATCGACCTGCTCGCCGCCGACCGGTATGACGATGTCCTCGCCGAAGCCGAACGCGTCGCGGGGGCCATGTAGCGGTGGAGTCTCCGGAGCCGGATGCGATCTGGCAGCGGTTGCCGGCCGATCCCCGCAAAGCCCCTCGGCGCCACCTTCGCGTGATCGAGCCCCGTTCCTGACCACCAGGCCCCGGGTCGGACCAACGCTCAGTCGGCCAGCCGGATCCGTACCCGGCGATTCTGCCGTCCCTTGTTCTCGATCTTGGTGACCAGCACCCGGCCGATCTGGCGGGTGGAGAACACGTGCGTGCCGCCGTCGGCCTGGGTGTCCAGGCCGACGATGTCCACGATCCGCATCTGCTCGGTGTCCGGCGGCAGCGCGTCCTGGGTCTTGATCAGATCCGGGATCGCCAGCGCCTCCGCCCGCGGCAGCATCCGTACCTGGATCGGCCGGTCGGCGGCGATCTCGGCGTTCACCGCGTCTTCCAGGGTTTGCTTGAAGCCGGCCGGGATCTCCGGCAGGTTGAAGTCCATCCGCGCCTCGCCCGGCTCCATGTTGCCGCCGGTCACCAGGGCACCGAAGTCGCGGAACACCACGCCGCACAACACATGCAGGCCCGAGTGGGTCCGCATGAGCAGCGAGCGGCGCTCGTCGGCGAGGGCCGCGCGCACGGTGGTCCCGGCTGGAGGGACCGGATCGCCGTCGGCCGGAATCAGATAGAGATCATCGCCCTTACGCGTGTCCACGATGTGGGTCTCGACGCCGTTCCACAGCAGCAC
>DASUAC010000613.1:0-2352 GCA_035763985.1 Jatrophihabitans sp.
GGGTTCGGTGCGCAGCGGCTGGTAGGCGGCGATGCGCGTCCCGGCCGGCAATCGCAGGTGCTCGATCTGGCCGAGCACCGTCTGCCGGATCGCCGTGCGCGCCGCGTCCCGCACGTGGGCCGGCATGGCCGCTCGGGCCGCGCCGACCGCCGCTCGGAGTGAACGCTTGTCGGTCACTTGGCTAGTCTCGCGTTATGACGCTGCCCTCCGCCGCCGACACCCCCGCGGACGCCGAACGCAATCCCCGACGGGCGCGCAAGGCCGTCATCCCGGCGGCGGGCCTGGGTACCCGGTTCCTGCCGGCCACCAAGGCGGTGCCGAAGGAGTTGCTGCCGGTTGTCGATGTGCCGGCCCTGGAATACATCGTGGCCGAGGCGGCGCGGGTTGGCCTGGGCGATGTGCTGATCGTGACCGGAGCCGGCAAGGAGGCGATCGCGGATCACTTCGACGCCGCACCGGCTGTCGAGGACGCGCTGGAGAAGAAGGGAGACGTCGTCCGGCTGGAGCGGGTCCGCCGATCGAGCGAGATCGCGCAGATGCACTACGTCCGGCAGCGGGCGCCGCGGGGCCTGGGCGACGCGGTGTCGTACGCCGAGGCGTTCGTCGGCGCCGAATCCTTCGCGGTGCTGCTCGGTGACGACATCATCGACGAGCGCGATGTGCTGTTGGACCGGATGCTGGACGTCCAGGCCGAGACCGGCGGCATCGTCGTCGGCCTGATCGAGGTCGAAGGCCGGTTCATCTCGCTGTACGGCAGCATCAAGCCGGCGGGCGAGGTGGTGGACGGCGTGATCGAGATCGAGACGCTGATCGAGAAGCCGAAGCCCGAGGAGGCGCTGTCCAACCTGGCCGTGATCGGCCGGTACGTGCTGCCGCCCGGCATATTCGATGCACTGCGCCGCACCGAATTGGGTAAGCGCGGCGAGCTCGAGTTGACCGATGCGATGCGCACTTTGGGGCAAGATGGGGTGCCGATCCACGGTGTGGTGTTCTCGGGCCGCCGCTATGACACCGGCGACCGGCTCGACTACCTGCAGGCGGTGGTTCGGCTGGGTTGCGAGCATCCGGAGCTGGGCCGGGACTTCTCGGCATGGCTCGTCGATTTCGCCGCGGGCTTGCCCGCCGGCGGATCCGGTGGCTGACCCGGCAGGTTACGGCCGGCCAGGCCAGAACCCGGCCGATCCAGGGCCGGGCGGGCGAACGGGGAGGGCGCACAGCAGGTGACCGACAACAGCGACCTGCCGACCGAGGAGGTGCCCGCCATCCCGGCAACGGCGCGGATCCGGTGTCGCACGGTGGATGAGCAGCTGAGCAGGGTGCTGCAGAACATCGGTCACATCGACCCGATCGAGCTCACCCTGCTCGATGCCCAGGGCTTGTTGCTGGCCGAGCAGGTGGTGGCCAACGCGCCGTTGCCCGGCTTCGACAACGCGGCAACCGACGGTTACGCCGTCCGCGCGGTGGATCTCCGGCAGGCCTCGGCCGATCAGCCGGTGGTGCTGCCGGTGGTCGGCGATGTGCTGGCCGGCACCCGTTCGGTGTCCGGCATGGGGCCGGGCCTGTGCATGCGGATCATGACCGGCGCGCCGATCCCGCCGGGCGCCGATGCTGTGGTGCCGCTGGCCGACACCGACGGCGGGGTGGCCCGGGTGGCGATCGGACGGGCGTTGCGTACCGGTGAATACGTGCGCCGGGCCGGTGAGGACCTGGCCGCCGGCGCCACCGCGCTCGGGTCGGGAGCCACCCTCGGCCCGCAGCAGATCGCGCTGCTGGCCGCGGTCGGCCGGGACCGGGTATCGGTGCAGCCGCGCCCCCGGGTGGTGGTGATCGCGACCGGATCCGAGCTGGTCGACGTGGGCACCCGGCCGGGCTTCGCCGAGGTGGTCGACACCAACTCCTACATGCTGGCCGCCGCGGCCCGGGACGCCGGTGCCGACGCTTACCGAGTGGGCATCATCGAGGACGACCATGCCCGGCTGCTGGACACGCTGGATTCGCAGCTGCTGCGCGCCGACCTGATCATCACCACCGGCGGGGTCAGCATGGGGGCCTTCGACATCGTCAAGCAGGCGCTCGGCCAGCTCGGCTCGGTGGAGTTCACCTCGATCGCGATGAGCCCGGGCACGCCGCAGGGCTTCGGCACGCTGGGCCGGGAGCGGACGCCGATCTTCTGCCTGCCCGGCAATCCCGGCGCGGCGCTGGTGTCCTTCGAGGTCTTCGTCCGTCCCGCCATCCGCAAGCTGCTGGGCAAGCGCATCCTGCACCGGCAGACCATCCAGGCGACCGCGCTGGAACGTATCGACAGCGCCGAGGGCTGCCGGGAGTACCGCCGCGGGCTGCTGCATCGGGAGC
>DASUAC010000614.1:0-3860 GCA_035763985.1 Jatrophihabitans sp.
GGTGCCGCGCCGCGCCAGGCGGGCAGGATCGAGAAGTGCAGGTTCACCCAGCCGTGCCGGGGCAGGCTGAGCGCCGGCTCCCGGAGCAGTGCGCCGTAGGCCACCACCGGGGCGCAGTCCGGCCGTAGTTCGGCCAGCCGCTCCAGGAACGCCGGCTCCGACGGCCGGCCCGGCTTGAGCACCTCGACGCCGGCCTCGGCGGCCAGTTCGGCCACCGGCGACGGGGTGAGGCTGCGGCCCCGCCCGGCCGGCGCGTCCGGACGGGTGAGCACCGCGACCACGTCGTGGCCCGGGTGGTCGAGCAGCGCACGCAGCGACGGCAGCGCGACCTCGGGCGTACCGGCGAACAGCAGCCTCATCGCAGCCGCAGTGCGGCGCCGAACACGCCTGGGTGCGGGCTCACCTTGACCACCGGCGGGGGCAGCCCGGACCACTCGGCGTTGCGGATCTCGGCCATCGCGGCCTTGCGGGTCTCGGCGTCCAGCCGGTCGACGAACAGCACCCCGTCCAGGTGGTCGGTCTCGTGCTGGATGCACCGGGCCAGCCGGGCGGTTCCCTCGACGCTGATCGGATCGCCGTAGGAGTTCTGGCCGTGCGCCACCACGTGCGCCATCCGCTGGCAGTCCCAGGACAGGCCCGGGATGGACAGGCAGCCCTCCGGCCCGTCCTGCGTCTGATCGGACGGGAAGTGCAGCACCGGGTTGATCAGGTGGCCCTGCTCGTCCTCGGAGACCCGGTAGGTGAACACCCGCAGGCCCACCCCGATCTGCGGCGCGGCGAGTCCGGCGCCGGGTGCGTCCAGCATCGTCTCGTGCAGGTCGGCGACCAACCGGCGCAACTCCCGGTCGAACACGGTCACCGGCTCGGCCGGGGTACGCAGGATCGGATCGCCGAAGAGCCGGATGGGCTGGACTGTCACGGCTATCAGTCTAGGAAGTCGCAGTTGCTCCTCTGCTCGGCGCCGAGGCGTCACCCGCGGTGGTCTTCGCAGTTGTCCGCTTGACCGATCCGGACCAGCCGGATTACGCATGCGAATCAGGGAATTGCACTGCACGGGCTGCTTTAGTTAGTCTGACTAACGAAATGAAGGGAGTCCTGTGTCCCCCAGCGACGCGCATGACCGACGGGTCGCGCTTTCGGTAACCACCGTCGGCATCCTCGCCGCCACCCTCAACGCATCCATCCTGCTCATCTCGCTGCCGGCGATCTTCGACGGCCTCGGGCTGAACCCGCTGGCCCCGGCGAACATCTCCTACCTGCTCTGGATGTTGATGGGGTACCTGCTGGTGACCGCGGTGCTGGTCGTCACCTTCGGCCGGCTCGGCGACCAGTACGGCCGGGCCAGGCTGTTCAACCTGGGGTTCCTGATCTTCACGCTGGCCACCATCGGCTGCGCGCTGGTACCCAACGGCGGCTCGGCGGGCGCCCTGGAGCTGATCGGGTTGCGGATCGTGCAGGGCGTCGGCGGGGCGATGCTGACCGCCAACTCGACCGCTATCATCACCGACGCCTTCCCGTCGGACCGGCGCGGCTTCGCGCTCGGGGTGAACCAGGTGGCCGGCATCGGCGGCTCGTTCATCGGCCTGGTGGTCGGCGGCCTGCTGGCCGAGTGGCACTGGCGGGCGGTGTTCTGGGTGAGCGTCCCGGTCGGCATCTGGGGCACCTGGATCGGCTACCGCAACCTGCGCGACCGGCCCCGCGCCGACTCGAAGGCCGCCATCGACTGGTGGGGCAACCTGACCTTCGGGGTCGGCCTGATCGCGATCCTGGTCGCGATCACCTACGGCCTGCAGCCCTACGGCGGGCACACCATGGGCTGGACCTCGCCGAAGGTGCTCGCCGGGCTGCTCGGCGGGGTGCTGCTGCTGGTGATCTTCGGGTTCATCGAGGTACGGGTGAGCGACCCGATGATGGATCTGAAGCTGTTCCGGATCCGGGCGTTCGCGGCCGGCCAGGCGGTCAACCTGCTCGCCTCGATGGCCCGCGGCGGCCTGCAGTTCATGCTGATCATCTGGCTGCAGGGCATCTGGCTGCCGCTGCACGGCTACAACTTCGCCGACACCCCGCTGTGGGCCGGCATCTACATGCTGCCGCTCACCGTCGGCTTCCTGATCGCCGGCCCGGCGTCCGGGGCGCTGTCCGACCGGTTCGGCGCGCGCACCTTCGCCACCGGCGGGCTGCTGCTCACCGCGGCCACCTTCGCCGGCCTGATCGCCATCCCGGCCGACTTCAGCTACCCGGTGTTCGCGCTGCTGCTGGCATTCAACGGGATCGGCATGGGGCTGCTGGCCGCGCCCAACTCGGCCGCCATCATGAACGCGGTGCCGGCCTCCGAACGCGGCGCCGCCTCCGGCATCCGGGCCACCGGCATGAACGCCGGGATGGTGCTGTCGATGGGCGGCTTCTTCACCCTGATGGCGATCGGCCTGGCCAGCCGGATGCCCAGCACCATGTACAGCGGGCTGGTCAAGCTCGGCATCACCCCGGCCGCCGCGCACCAGATCTCCACCACTCCCCCGGTCGGCACCCTGTTCGCCGCGTTCCTCGGCGACAACCCGATCAAGGCGCTGGTCGCCCAGATCGACCCACAGCAACTGCAGCCGGGATCCGGCGTGGACCTGGCCACCCTGACCGGGCGGACCTTCTTCCCGCAGCTGATCTCCGAGCCGTTCCGGCACGGGCTGGCCATCGCCTTCGGTGTCTCGATCGCGATGCTGCTGATCGCCGCGGTCGCCTCGCTGCTGCGCGGCGAGCGGTACGTGCACGAGGAGACCGTGGCCGGTGCGCCGCTGCCGGCCGAGCCGTCCGCGGAGCACGCGGGCATCGGCGTCGCGGTGGCCCGCGAGGCGGCCGCGCTGGACGGCATCCCGGAGCAGGACGTCGCCTTCGAGCAGGCGCTCGCGGACGCGGACTCCGCGGTCGCCGAGGGTTCCCGCTAGGTCCACCCGGGCCCGGTGCGTGCCGGCCCGGTCAGCCGGCGGGGTCGGCCAGATCGACCACCAGCGGCGCGTGGTCGGACGGGCCCTCGCCTTTGCGAGCGTCCCGGTCCACCCAGACGTCCGTGGCCCGTCCGGCCAGCGACGGGCTGGCCAGCACGAGGTCGATCCGCATGCCCCGTCCCTTCTGGAAGCCCAGCATCCGCATCTCCCAGAAGGTGTAGGGCGGCCGCCGGTCGGCCGGATCCGCCGAGGCCCGCGGCAGCAGGTCGACCAGGGCTGCATCCGGGCCGGACGCCTGCTGGATGGCGGCCAGCGCGGCCCGCTCCTCCGGCGTGACGTGGGTGTAGCCGTCGAAGGCGGTGATGTCCCAGACGTCGGCATCGGTGGGTGCCACGTTGAAGTCGCCGAGCAGCGCGAACGGCGCCTCGGCACCGAGTTCGGCGCGTTCGGCGGCGCACTGCTCGGCCAGCGCCCGGTAGAAGTGCAGCTTGTACCCGAAGTGGTCGCTGCCCACCGTGCGCCCGTTCGGCACGTAAACCGACCAGAGCCGCAGCCCGGCACAGGTCGCGCCGATCGCCCGTGCCTCGGTCTGGCCGGCGAAGTCCGGTTCGGCGGTCAGCCCGCGGGTCACCCGGTCCAGGCCGACCCGGGACAGGATGGCGACGCCGTTCCACCGTCCGGTGCCGTGATGCACCGACTCGTACCCGTGCTCCTCGAGCGGGCCTGCCGGCCAGGACTCGTCGGTGGCCTTGGTCTCCTGCACCAGCAGCACGTCCGGCCGCCGCTGCTCCAGCCAGCCGAGCAGCCGGGGCAGCCGGGCCTTGACCGAATTGACGTTCCAGGTAGCTATCCGCATGCCCCGATCCTGCCCGCTGGCTCGTCCGGTCACCGACCGGAGTGGGCGAGGTGGCGACCCAGCCG
>DASUAC010000615.1:0-2323 GCA_035763985.1 Jatrophihabitans sp.
CCGGCGGATTTCACCGGTACCCAGGAGCTGTTCCGGCAGTGGATGGCCAGCGATGACATCGCTCCGATGTTCCACCAGCGGCCACGCCGTTCGCTCGGCACCGCCGGTCAGTGGGCCTGGGACACCGACCGGCAGTTCGACCTCGAGCATCACGTACGGCACAACGCGCTGCCCAAGCCCAGCCGGGTGCTGGAACTGCTCGCGCTGTGCTCCCGGCTGCACGGCACGGTGCTGGACCGCCGGCGGCCGCTCTGGGAGTTCCACCTGATCGAGGGCCTGGCCGACGGCAGGTTCGCGATCTACTTCAAGATCCATCACGCGCTGGTGGACGGCGTGGCCGCCCAACGGCTGCTGCAGCAGGTGCTCACCAAGGACCCGGACGCCCGGGATCTGCCGGCCCCGTGGGCGAACCGGCCGCGTCCGGTCAACGCCGGCCCGCGTCCGGTCAGCGCCGGTCAGCGTCCGGTCAGCGCCGGCCTGCGTTCGCAGGTGGGTCCGCGGGTGTTGCGGGAAGCGATGCAACTGGCCGCCGAGGCGGCCGGCCTGCCGGCCGCGTTGCGCACCACCCTGCGGCGCAGCCTCGCCGACCTCAGCTCGCCGGTGTCGTTCGCCGCGCCGCGCACCATGTTCAACGTGCCGATCACCGGGGCCCGCCGGTTCGCCGCCCAGTCCTGGCCGATGCGCCGGATCACCGCGATCACCAGCACCGCCGGGGTGACCGTCAACGACGTGGTGCTGGCGATGTGCTCCGGCGCGCTGCGCCGCTACCTGGACGAACTGAACGCACTGCCGGAGCAACCGCTGATCGCGATGGTCCCGGTGGCGCTGAAGCGCTCGAAGGAATCGGGCAACGCGGTCGGCGCGGTGATGTGCAACCTGGCCACCAACCTGGCCGACCCGGCGGAGCGGCTGGCCACCATCCGTACCTCGATGATCGGCGGCAAGCAGGCGCTGGCCGGCATGTCACCGCTACAGCTGGTGGCGATGACCGGCCTCGGCATGAGCCCGCTGATCCTGCAGGGGATCCCCGGCTATCACGAGCTGTTCCGCCCGCCGTTCAACGTGATCATCTCCAACGTGCCCGGCCCGCGCAGCTCGCTGTACCTCAACGGCGCGCGGCTGGACGGGCTGTATCCGCTGTCGATTCCCTATCACGGCCAGGCGCTCAACATCACCTGCACCAGCTACGACGACGAGCTCGGTTTCGGGCTGACCGGCTGCCGGCGGACCGTCCCGCACCTGCAGTACCTGCTCGGCTACCTCGACGACGAGCTCACGGCGCTGGAACGAGCGGTCGGCATACGGTGAGGGCATGACCGCAGCGCAGACGCCCGTCCCGACCGGTTTTCCGTCCGGTTTCCTGTGGGGGGCGGCCACCGCCGCGTACCAGATCGAGGGAGCGGCGGCCGAGGACGGCCGGGGCCGCTCGATCTGGGACACCTTCAGCCGTCGGCCGGGCCGGATCGCCGACGGCAGCACCGGCGACGTCGCCTGCGACCACTACCACCGGCTGGCCGAGGACGTCCGGCTGATGGCCGAGCTGGGGCTGACCGGCTACCGGTTCTCGGTGTCCTGGCCGCGCATCCAGCCGGACGGCTCCGGAACGGCCAACCCGGCCGGAATCGCCTTCTACGACAGGCTGATCGACGAGCTGCTGGTGTACGGCATCAGCCCGATGCTCACCCTGTTCCACTGGGATCTGCCGCAGGCACTGCAGGACGCCGGCGGCTGGCTGAACCGGGACACCGCCGCCCGCTTCGCCGAGTACGCCGACATCCTCGGCCGGCACTTCGCCGACCGGGTCGAGTACTGGATGCCGGTGAACGAGCCCAACGTGGTCACCTTCTTCGGCCACGTGGTGGGCATGCACGCGCCCGGCAGCACGCTCGGCTGGGATGCGCTGCCGGTGGCCCACCACCTGCTGCTCGGCCACGGCCGGGCGGTGCAGGCGCTGCGGGCGCACGGTGCCCGTCGGGTCGGGGCGGCGAACAACCATTCACCGGCCTGGGCCGCGTCCGACAGCGCGGCCGACACCGAGGCGGCGGCCGGCTTCGACGACCTGTGGAACCGGCTGTTCGCCGAGCCGATGTTGCTCGGCAGCTATCCGCAGCGGTACGCCGACCGGCTCGCCGGATACGCCGAGGACCTGCCGACGATCCGGCAACCCCTCGATTTCTACGGCCTGAACTACTACAACCCGATCAGGATCGCGGCCGGCGGATCCGAGCCGGTGCCGGACTCGCCGAGCAACTGGCTGGGCTTCCAGCGGTTGCCGATCACCGGCTATCCGCTCACCGACTTCGACTGGCCGGTGATCCCGGCC
>DASUAC010000616.1:0-3032 GCA_035763985.1 Jatrophihabitans sp.
GGCGGCCGTTCGCGGCGCCGGAGGTCACCGAGCGCCAGCTGCGGCGCTTCATCTACGGCTAGCGAGCTACTCCCCGGCCGGCCCGAAGGCGGCCGGGACAACTCAGCACCGAGCGAAGGGAAACCGGACAGCATGTGCGGAATCGTGGGCTACGTCGGCCGGCGGCAGGCGGCGCCGATCCTGATCGAGGGCCTCGGCCAGCTGGAGTACCGCGGCTACGACTCGGCCGGGCTGGCGGTGCTCGGCCCGTCCGGCGCGCAGGTGGTGCGGGCGGTCGGCCGGGTCCGCGACCTGCAGGCCGCGCTGCCCAAGCGGTTCACCGGCAAGATCGGCATCGGGCACACCCGGTGGGCGACCCACGGCGTGCCGTCCGAGCGCAACGCCCACCCACATTCCTCCCCGGACGGCCGGGTGCACGTGGTGCACAACGGCATCCTGGACAACGCCGGCCAGCTGCGTGAGCGGCTGGCCGCCGACGGGGTGGAGCTGAGCTCGGACACCGACACCGAGGTGCTGGCGCACCTGATCGCCCGGTCCGACTCGGCCACCCTGGAGGGCCGGGTCATCGATGCGCTCGGCAAGGTCACCGGCACCTACGCGATCGCGGTGATCGACGTCGCCGCGCCCGACCAGATCGTGGTGGCGCGCAACGGCTCGCCGCTGGTGATCGGCATCGCCGAGCGGGAGATGTTCGTCGCCAGCGACGTCGCGGCGCTGGTCCGGCACACCAGCTCGGTGGTGCACCTGGAGGACGGCGAGATCGCCACCGTCACCGCCAGCGGCTTCCGGACGGTCACCCACGACCGGGAGTTGACCCAGAAGACCCCGATCACGGTGGACCTCACGGTGCAGGAGCTCGAACTCGGCGGCCACCCGCACTTCATGCACAAGGAGATCCACGAGCAGCCGTCCTCGGTCGAGCGGATGATCCGCGGCCGGCTGGACGAGCGGTTCTCCACCGCCCGGCTGGACGGGCTGCGGCTGGACCCGCGGGAGCTGCGCAGCTTCAAGCGGGTGAAGATCCTCGGCTGCGGCTCGGCCTACTACGTCGGGCAGTTGGGCGCCTGCATGATCGAGGACCTGGGCCGGTTGCCTGCCGACGCCGAGGCCGCCTCGGAGTTCCGTTACCGCAACCCGATCATCGAGCCGGACACCCTGTACGTGGCGGTCAGCCAGTCCGGCGAGACCGCGGACACCCTGTTCGCGGTGCACGAGATCAAGCGCAAGGGCGGCCGGGTGGTCGGCCTGGTCAACGTGGTCGGCTCGTCCATCGCGCGCGAGACCGACGGCGGCATCTACCTGCACGCCGGCCCGGAGGTGGCGGTCGCCTCCACCAAGGCGCTGACCCACATGGGCATCGGCTTCGCGCTGCTGGCCCTGGCGCTCGGCCGGGTACGCGACCTGTCGCAGACCGAGGGCGCCCGGATCGTCGCCGGCCTGCAGGCGCTCGGCGGCCAGATCGCCGAGATCCTCGCCAACGAGGAGGTCATCGCGCAGGCCGGCAAGGAACTGGCCGGGGCGCGCAGCCTGTTCTTCATCGGCCGGGTGCGCGGCTTCCCGGTGGCCAGGGAGGGCGCCCAGAAGTTCAAGGAGATCACCTACCGGCATGCCGAGGCTTACCAGAGCAGCGAGCTCAAGCACGGCCCGCTGGCGCTGATCTCACCGGAGCTGCCCACGGTGGCGGTGATCCCGGACGACGACCTGATCGACCGCAACCTCGGCGCGGCGCACGAGGTGCTGGCCCGGGACGGCCGGCTGACCGTGATCAGCCACCCCGGCGTCAACCTGGAGTCGGTGCCGGGCACCGTGCTGACCGTGCCGAAGAACGAGCGGGAGCTGGAGCCGATCCTGCTCACCATCCCGACCCAGCTGCTGGCCTACCACGCGGCGGTGGCGCTCGGGCTGGACGTGGACCGGCCGCGGAACCTGGCCAAGTCGGTCACCGTGGAATAGCCCGGCGATCATCGAACAGGGACCGGGCACCGCCTACGCTGAGCGGGTGACCGCCGCCGAACCACCGGTATCCGAGAACCCGGTCGCCGATCAGCCAGTCGCGTCCCGGGACGGCCGGGGGCGGCTGGGCAACCCGGTGGTGCTGCGCGATCCGCGTGCGATCAAGGCGCTGGCGCACCCCGCCCGGCTGGCGGTGATCGAGGCGTTCTTCGCGGGCCGGCGGCTGACCGCGACCGAGTGCGGCGACATCGCCGGGCTGAGCGCCAGCGCGATGAGCTATCACCTGCGGGCGCTGGAGCGCTGGGGGATCATCCGCCGGTCGGCCGCGACCGGTGACGGCCGGGAACGGCCCTGGGAGGCGGCCGGTGATCGGCTCGCGGTCGACTCGTCCGAACCACGCGCCACCGCGGCCGGCGAGGCGATGCTGGTCGCCACCATGCTGGATCGGGTACGTGCCGAGACGCTGGGCTGGGTGGCCAACCAGGATTCGGCCTGGTACGACTCGGTGTCGATCACCAGCGGTTCGTACTGGCTGACCGCCGAGGAGGCACGCGAGCTGTCCGAGTCGATCGCGGCCGTGGTGACCGGCTATCAGCGCCGGTCACCGGAGCAGGCGCCGGTCGGTGCGCGGCGGGTGCGGGTCGCCTTCGCCGTGGTCCCGATCAGCGACGCTGGGCCCGCCGGGCAGGCCGGCCGGGCCGATGCCGGGGTGGCCGCCGGCTCCGAGGACGGGCCCGAGGCCGACGGCGGCGCGGGTTCGGCACCGACCGGTGGCCGAACCGGCTAGGCCGGCCTCCGTAGAATCCAGGCGTGACCAGCACCGCGCAGACATCGGCCCAGGACCGGGGTAACCCGGCCGCTACCGCATTGCCGACCCAGTACCAGCCGGCGTCGGTAGAGGGCCCGCTGTACCAGCGGTGGGTCGAGCGGGGCTACTTCACCGCCGGCCGGCGTCCGGACGCCGAGCCGTTCAGCCTGGTGATCCCGCCGCCGAACGTGACCGGCAGCCTGCACATCGGGCACGCCTTCGAGCACACCCTGATCGATGCGGTGGTTCGCCGAGCCCGGATGCAGGGCTA
>DASUAC010000617.1:0-2086 GCA_035763985.1 Jatrophihabitans sp.
GAGCAGGAGATCGGCGTCCGCTGCTTCGCGGTGGCCGTGCCGGACGCGCCGGGTTCGCTGGCCATCTCCACCTCCGGCCCGCAGACACGGATGACCGACGACGCCGCCGCCCGCATCGTGCCCGCGCTCCAGCGCACTGCCCGCGAGATCTCCGAGACCATCGCGGCCGAAGGCGCGAGCTGACCCCAGCCGGAGCCAGCCCGCGCCCTTCCCGGACACCTCAGGCCTTATGTTCCACCTCGGCGCCATGGTCCACCCTGGCGCCGTCGTCGGGCACGTTCACCGCGACCGCACCCTCGCGCACCGCGACCTCCACCGCGGACTCGGTGCCCTGGCGCCGCCACGACCAGTGGTTGAACACGAGGTTCAGGGTGAACACCACGATCACCGTGGAGGTGATGCTGGACCCGAAGATGACCTGGAAGTTGCTGGGGAAGTGCTCGTAGAAGCTGGGCGCCACCGCCGGGAGCAGGCCCGCAGCCAGGGACACCGCCACGATCAGCAGGTTGTTGTTGCCTTCGAAATGCACCTTGTGCAGGGTCTGGATGCCAACCGCCGTGACCATCGCGAACATCACGGTCGCGGCGCCGCCGATGACCGGTCCCGGCACGCTGGCGACCACCTGGCCGATCTTCGGCAGCAAGCCGAGCAGGATCAGCATGGTGCCGCACGCGGTGACCACCCACCGGCTGCGCACCCGGGTCAGCCCGACCAGGCCGACGTTCTCCGCGAAGGCGGTGTCGGGGAAGGAGTTCAGGAATCCGGCCAGCACCGCCGACAGGGCGTCGGTGGCCAGGCCGCGGGCCAGGTCGTTCTGGGTCAGCTTCTTGTCGACCATCTCGGAGACGGCCAGCATGTCGGCGGTTGACTCGGTGTAGGTCACCAGCATGACGATGCACATCGAGATGATCGCCGCCGCCTCGAACTTCGGGTGGCCGAACCGGAAGAACCCGCTGAAGCCAACCCAAGCGGCGGAATGCGTACTGGAGAAGTCCAGCAGGCCCATCGGCCAGGCCACCAGCGTGCCGATCGCGATGGAAAGCAGCACGGCGATCTGGCTGATGAAGCCGCGGAAACACCGGGTGATCACCACGATGAGCAGCATCACCAGGCCGGCCAGCGCGATGTGGGAGACCTGCCCGTAGTCCTTGGCCGCCGGATTGTCGCCGGCGATGAGGCTGACGTCGGCGCCGATCAGCGACAGCCCGATGACGCAGATGACGGTGCCGGCCACCAGCGGCGGGAAGAACCGGATCATCATCGAGAACGGCTTGGCGATGAGCAGGCCGAACACCCCGGAGCAGAGCATCGCCCCGTACACCGCGGCCAGCCCGTACTGCTGCGCGATGATGATCATCGGGCTGAGCACGGTGAACGTGGCGCCGGCCACCACTGGCAGCCGCACCCCGAAGATCTTGCCGATGCCGACGCTCTGGATCACCGTCGCGATGCCGGACACGAACAGGTCGGCGTTGACCAGCAGGCCGATCGTGGATATCGGCAGCCTCAGCGCCCCGCCCACGATGAGCGGCACGGCCACGGCGCCCGCGTACATGATGAACAGGTGCTGGAGTCCCAGGACGAACAGCCGGGGCGCGGGCAGCACCTCGTCCACGGGATGAACCGCCGGCCTGTCCCCAGCGTCGGGCGGCACGGCTTCGGGCGCGTTGGTCAGTGACATCACAGCTCCACTCGGGCTATCGGCCGGTTGCGCGGTCCGCAGCGGCTATCATCGTCTTCCGTATCGTGAAATATTATTTCCGAATACCAGATAAGTTAACTCCGTCACACCCCCCGGTCAACCCTTGTTGGCCACTTTCCATCCGGGCTCTTGCCGGCGGCCGCGCCGCAGGCCTAGACTGAACGTTCAGTCAAGACCGGGAGCCTCCGACGTGACCACCGAAGCGTCCACCGACGCCACGCTCAGCACCGACGCCAAGCTCAAAGCGATCATCGCGGAGCAGGAGGAAATCTTCGTCCGCCGTCAGCCCAAGTCCCAGCGCCTGGCCGAGCAGGCCAAGCAGTACCTCAGCGGCGGCGTCACCTCGAGCTGGCAGATCACCGTGCCGCAGCCGGTCTGGCTCAG
>DASUAC010000618.1:0-5117 GCA_035763985.1 Jatrophihabitans sp.
CAGTTCCACAGGGGTGAGCGGGCCGCTGGCATGGTGACCCTGGAACACCTGATGTCCAGCTGCCGCCAGCACGGCTACCTGGCCGGCAATCCGTTCATGCAGGGCGGTCCGTTCATGGAGGGCGGTCCGTTCATGGAGGGCGGCCCGTTCATGCAGGGCGGCAGCGTGGTGGCGCAGTACGGGCTGCCCGGCTGCGGTGGCCGGGCGCCGGTCAAGTGGCTGGGCGCGCCGCCGAACCGCTGCGAGGACCGCGTCATGCGGACCCGCCGTCCGGTGGTGGCGGTGTTCGACACCGGCGCCGGGGTGCATCCCTGGTTGCCGGACGGCATCGTCGACCGGGACCCGGACGTGCTCGGCCTGCCGCTCGGGCTCACCTACCCGGCCACCGCGCCAGAGGACAGCGGCACCCTGAACAACCCGCTGGTCGCCGAGCTCGACTCCGATGCCGGGCACGGCACCTTCATCTGCGGCATCATCCGGCAGATCTGCCCGGACGCCAACGTGCTCGCCATCCGGGTGATGTACAGCGACGGGGTGGTGGCCGAGGGCGACCTGCTGCGGGCGGTGAACCGGCTGGTGTTCCGGCAGGAACTCGGCCGAGTGCTGAACCGGCCCGAGTGGCTGGTGGACGTGGTGTCGATGTCGCTCGGCTACTACCACGAGGCGCCGTCGGACGTCGCCTACGACCAGTTGCTGCTGGCGCCGCTGACCGAACTCGGCCGGCGCGGCGTCGCGGTGGTGGCCTCGGCCGGCAACGACTCCTCGTCCCGGCACATGTACCCGGCCGGCTTCTTCCCGAACAAGCAGGGGCCGGTGTTCGAGTCACAGGCCGATTGCATCCCGGTGACCAGCGTCGGCGCCTTCAACCCGGACGGCGAGACCATCGCGCTGTTCAGCAACGCCGGCCCCTGGGTCAGCTGCCACCGGGTCGGCGTCGCGGTGGTGAGCACCATGCCGACCACCTTCAACGCCTCCCTGCAGCCGGCCGCCCGGCTCTACATCCCGGGCGAGGGGATTCGGTCCAGCATGGACATGGACGACTACCGGGGCGGCTTCGCCACCTGGAGCGGCACCTCGTTCGCCGCGCCGGTGCTGGCCGGTGAGATCGCGCAGAGCCTGATCCATCAGGGAAACCTGGACGAGCAGGATGCCTCGGTGGCGGTGAATTGCGGCTGGGAGGCGGTCAGCACGCTGGTCAAGCTTGAACGAGCAACGCTGCCATGATGAGCTTGCCGGGTGTCTGTACGCGGGGGGTCGCCGGGACTTCGCGAAGCTAGCCGACTTCACCGCCTCGGTATCACCGAGAACAACGCCGGACGACCCGCCCGGGCGTTGCCGATACTGCGCCGTGCGCTGGAGGCGGTGCCGGTCGCCGGCGGGGCCGAGCTGTCGGCCCGGATCTGGATCAGCATCGCGACCAGCGAGTCCGAACTCGGCGGCCTGGCCAGGGGAATGGCGGCGCTGGCCGAGGCGCAGCGGCACGTCTCCTCGGCCGCCCAGCCCGATCTGCAGGCGTCGCTGGACAACCAGCTCGGCTACATGCTGGTCCGTGGCGGCAAGGTGGCCGAGGGCCTCGGCCACCTCAACGCCGCGGTGGACCGGCTCGAGCAGGTGGAACCGGCCATCCGGTATTCGATCCTGCTCAACCGCGGCACCACCCATCTGTTCCGCGGTGACCTGCGCAGCGCCCGGACCGACCTGAGCCAGGCGGTGCAGGTGGCGCGGGCCGAGCAGATGCGCACCGCCGAGGCGAAGGCCCAGCACAACCTCGGCTACCTGGAGTTCCTGGCCGGCAACCTGGCCACCGGGCTGCGGATGATGGACGAGGTGCTGGAGCTGGAGGCCGACGTCTCGGCCGCGGTGATCCTGCTCGACCGGGCCCGGGTGATGATCGAGGCCGGCCTGCACCGCGACGCCGATGCCTCGCTGCGGCGGGCCGGCGAGCTGTTCCGGGCCGCCCGGCTGGCCAAGGACGTGGGCGAGGTGGAACTGGCCCGGGCCGAGTGCGCGTTGCTGGACGGCGAGGTGGCCGCGGCCCGCCGGCTGGCCACCAGTGCCCGTGACCGGTTCCGCCGGCGTGGCAACGACCGGTGGCGGCGGGATGCCGAATTGGTGCTGCTGCAGGCCGATCTGGTGATCGGCCGGCCGGGACTTGCCCCGGTGGCGTTGCGGCTTGCCGAGGAGTACGAGGCGGAGTCGCTGGGCACCCCGGCCCGGACCGCCCGGCTGATCGCGGCCGAGGCGTTGCTGCGGGCCGGTTCGGTCGCCGAGGCCGGCGAGGTCGCCCGTGGGGCCGGTACGATCCGGGCCGGTGATGCGATCTCGGCCCGGCTGCAGACCCGGCTGGTTCGTGGCCGGTTGCACTGGGCCAACGGTGACCGGCCCGCCGCGCGCCGGGAGATCCGTACCGGGCTGGCCGAACTGGCCCGGCATCAGGCCCGGTTCGGCAGCATCGACGTGCAGACCGCCGGCGCGGTGCACGGCCGGCAGCTGGCTGAGTTGAACGTGACGCTGGCCCTGGCCGACGGCCGGCCACGGGGAGTGCTGGCCGCGGTGGAGCTGAGCCGGGCCACCTCCAGCCGGATCCGTCCGGTGGTCGCGCCGGACGATCCGATAGTGGCCGACCTGCTGGCCGAACTGCGCCGGCACACCGAGGAGTTGCGGGCGCTGTCCTCGGACTCGACCGCGGCCGCCCGGGTGGCCGCCGTCCGCCGCCGGATGGCCGAGATCGAGCAGTCGTTGCGGGCCCAGTCCTGGCACTGGCAGGGCACCGGCAACTCCGAGCGGGCGGCCAGCCCGGAACAGATCCTCGCCGGGCTGGCCGAGGCCGGGGCGGTGGGGGTCAGCTATTTGGCGACCGAGCGGCAGCTGCACGGCCTGGTGATCTCACCGGACGGGCTGCGGCTGGTGTCGCTGGGCGAGTCGGCGCCGGTGTTCGAATGGACCCGCCGGATCCGGGCCGACCTGGACATGCTGGCGCACGGCAGCCTGCCCGAGCCGATCGCGGACGCGGTGCGCCGCAGCCTGCGCCGTTCGCTGGAGAACCTGGACCGCACCATCGTCGCCCCGCTCGGCCTGCCGGAGGTGCGGCTGGTGCTCTCGCCCACCGGGCCGCTGGCCGTGCTGCCGTGGGGGATGATGCCGTCGTTGCGGGCCTGCCCGGTGGTGGTGGTGCCGTCCGGCACCGCCTGGCTGCTGGCCCGAGCGGACCGGGCCACCGGCGTCAGAGCCTCCGCGGAGCCGTGCCTGGTACGGGCGTTCGCCGGACCCGGCCTGTCGCACGCCGAGACGGAGGCGGCGGCGGTGGCCGCGATCTGGTCGCAGGCCAGCGCGCTGGCCGGTGCGGACGCGCACCGGGCGGCGGTCAAGTCGGCGCTGGCCGAGGCGCGGATGGTGCACCTGGCCGCGCACGGCACCCACCATGCCGAGAACCCGCTGTTCTCCTCGGTCCGGCTCGCCGACGGGCCGGTGTTCGCCTACGAGCTGGACCACACCGCCGGTTCGGCCGAGCACGTGGTGCTGGCGGCCTGCGAGCTGGGGCAGGCCACCATCCGGCCCGGCGACGAGGCACTCGGGTTGACCAGCGTGCTGCTGCGGCTGGGCACCCGCAGCGTGATCTCCGGCGTGGCCAAGGTGCACGACCGGGTCGCCGCCGAGGTGATGCTGCGCTATCACAAGGCGCTGGCCGGTGGGATGGACTCCGACCGGGCGCTGGCCGAGGCCTGCGCGGTCAGCGAAGAGCTGCCGGCCCCGTTCGTCTGCTTCGGTGCGGCCTGGCGGCTGTAGCTGCTTCGGCGCGGCCTGGCGGCTGTAGCCGGACCGACCGGGATTTGGACGCCGGCCGGTTGTCGCATAACCTGATGGCGATCCACCCGAAGACCGCTGGTCGTCGCATGCGCACATGTGACCTAACAGCTCCGCGAGCGCCGGAGCGGCCCGCGCAGGATGGCCGGCACGTGCTGTTGCGCGCCCCGACGCCCTGCGCCGGGGCGTTTCGTCGTTCCCGGGCCTGTTCTCACCTCGTTCGCGACCAGCCATGAGCGAATACGAGAGGAGGGACATGCCGAACAGCGAGAAGGTTTCCGCAGTCGCCGAGATCGTCGACCATTTCAACACCTCGGCCGCTACCGTGCTCACCGAGTACCGGGGGCTGAGCGTGAAGCAGCTGAGCCAGTTGCGCCGGGCGCTGGGCAGCGAGACCACCTATGCGGTGGTCAAGAACACGCTGACCAAGCGGGCCGCCGCCGAGGCCGGCGTCGCGATCGACGACAACCTGCTGGTCGGGCCGACCGCGATCGCCTTCGTCAAGGGCGACCCGGTCGAGGCGGCCAAAGGTCTGCGTGACTTCGCCAAGTCGCACCCGCTGCTGATCATCAAGGGCGGTTTCTACGAAGGCAAGGCACTGTCCGCCGCCGAGGTCAGCAAGATCGCCGACCTGGAGAGCCGCGAGGTTCTGCTGGCCAAGGTGGCCGGCGTGCTCAAGGCGCTGCCGACCCGCGCAGCCGGCTTGTTCCAGGCTCCGCTGTCGCAGATGGCCCGGCTGGCCGCCGCGCTGGAGGAGAAGCAGCGCGAGGCCGGCGGCGAATCCGCACCGGAAGCCACCGAGGCGGCGAGCACCGAGCCCGCGAGCACCGAGGCTGCCGAGGACAGCGCGAGCACCGAGGCTGCCGAGGGCAGCGCGACCAGCGAGGCTGCCGAGGGCAGCGAGGCTGCCGAGGGCAGCGAGGCTGTCGAGGGCAGCGAGAGCACCGAAGCTTCCGCCGAGCCGGCGGAGTAAGCACCACAAATCCCAGCCGGCTTTCCCGGCGATCAACAGAAAGGACGCCACATCATGGCGAAGCTCAGCACCGCAGAGCTCATCGACGCGTTCAAGGAGCTCACCCTCATCGAGCTGTCCGAGTTCGTCAAGCAGTTCGAGGAGACCTTCGACGTCACCGCCGCCGCCCCGGTCGCGCTTGCCGCCGCGCCGGCCGGCCCGGGCGGTGCCGCCCCGGCCGAGGAGGTCGAGGAGCAGGACGAGTTCGACGTCATCCTCGAGTCGGCCGGTGAGAAGAAGATCCAGGTCATCAAGGAGGTCCGGACGCTCACCAGCCTCGGCCTCAAGGAGGCCAAGGACC
>DASUAC010000619.1:0-7201 GCA_035763985.1 Jatrophihabitans sp.
GGAATGGAAGATGCTGTGACGTGCCGGCTGCCCACCCGCTAGCCGGGCGGCGAAGGCCGGCCGCGGAATGAGCCGCAGGCTGGTCACCGTCCTCTTCTTCGATCTCGTCGGCTGGACCAGTCTGAGCGAGCGCATCGACCCGGAACCCTTGCAGGTCCTGCTCGACCGGTACTACCAGGTGTGCTCGGCCGCCGTGGCCGAGCACGGCGGCGAGATCGAGAAATACATCGGCGATGCGGTGATGGCCGTCTTCGGAGCCGCGGTCTCCCGCGAGGACGACGCGATGCGCGCGTTGCGGGCGGCGTTCCAGATCCGGGCCGGCCTGCACCAGCTGTACAGCCCGGACGCCAGAGCGCTCGAGGTGCACTGCGGCCTTGCCGCCGGTGAGGCTCTCGTCACCCGGTCCTCGATGACCGGCCTGCGGGTGGTCGGTGACGTGGTCAACCTGGCCGCCCGGCTGCAGACAAGCGCGGCCGCGGGCCAGATCCTGGTCAACGAGACCCTCGCCCGGCTGGTCCGGCCGCACTTCACCATCCTGCCGCTGACGTCATTGGCGTTGAAGGGAAAGGCAGATCCGGTTCCGGTGCTGCTCGCGGTCGGGCCGTCGCTGCCCACCGAGCCGGCCGTCGGCCTGCCGCACATGGTGGATCGCACCGCCGAACGCAACTGGCTGCACGAGGCGTACGAGCGGGTGGTGCGGGACGGCCGGGCGCAGCTGGTGACCGTGCTCGGCCCGCTGGGCATCGGCAAGACCCGCCTGGTCCGGGAAGCCATGGCCGAACTGGCGGCCGGCCATGCCAGGCGCCCGATCGTGGTCACCGGCACCTGCCCGTTCTACGGGCCGACCGAGAACTTCACCGCGCTGGTCCAGGTCCTCGAGGCGATCGCTACCGAGAACGAGTCCAGCAGGCGGTTGCGGGAGACCAACCCGCGCATCGCCGCGGTGCTCGCCAGCCTGGGCGAGGACGCGCCGGCCCGCTCGGGATCCGCCGAACCCGGACCGGGCATGGAGGAGATCCGGTGGGCGGCTCGTGAATTGCTGCGTGCGGCCGCGGCCACCGCACCGGTGGTGGTGGTCTGGGACAACCTGGGTTGGGCGGGCAGAGCGCTCCTGCAGTTGATCGGCGAGCTGACGGCTGACCTGCGGCAGCTGCCGCTGCTGATGGTGTGCACCGGCCGACGGCAGTCAGAGGATCCGGACCCCGAGGCGTGGATCCAGGGCCTCAGCCGGCAGGACGTCCTCGAGGTACCGGCGCTGACCCCGGCCGACAGCGCCGAACTGGCGGCGCTGCTGGAGTCGGCCAGCGGATCCCTTGAGGTGCAGGGGCACAACTTCGACCTGCTCGACCGGGTGACCACCTACAGCTCCGGCAACCCGCTGTTCATCGAGCTCATGCTGGAGTCGGTGCTGCCCGGCCAGCCTGTCTGGGATGTGCCGCCCACCATCATGGCCGTGGTCGGCGCGATGATCGATCGGGTGCCGGCAGAGCTGCAGGAAGTGCTGGGCGCGGCGGCTGTGGTCGGTTCCACCTTCACCGTGGACCAGTTGCTGCTGCTCGAGCTGCCGACTCCGGATCTGCTCGCCGCGCTGGCGGCCCTGGCCGAACAGCAGCTCCTGCACACCGGGCCGGAGGACGGCGAATACCGGTTCGCGCAACAACCGGTGCACGAGATTGCCTATGCCCGGCTGGACAAGGAACGACGGCTCGGCTGGCATCGGCAGCTGGCCGCCCACCAGATCAGTCCCGCCTTCCACCTCGAGGCGGTCGTCCGGCTGCTCGACGACCTGCGGCCGAGCGACGCCGAACGGGCCGCGGCGGCCCGGGATGCCGCGTACGCCCTGCTCCAGGACGGCACCGCCGCACTACGGCAGCGCGATGTGCTGACCGCGACCGACATGCTGGGACGAGCGGTCGAGTTCGCGATCGACGGACAGGCCGGATGCCTGGCGGTGGCCGCGGTCCGGCTCAGCGACGCCCTGCTGCTCTGCGGTGAGGCGCAGCGGGCGATGGAGGTGGTCGACGCCGGCGGTTGGCCAGCCGCAGCCGGGCAGGGCAGATGGGCATGCCTCGTCCAGCGACAGCTGCTCGCGGTACGGCTGACCGGCCGCTGCGAATCCTCGGTGGAGGCACTGGCGGCCGAGCTGACCGCGGCCGGCGCCGATCAGCTCGCCTGGTGCCGGCTGGAACAGCTCCGGATGTTGATCGAGCTGGACCAGGGTCACTATGTCGAAGCCGAACGGGCGGCAGCTGCCGCGCTCGAGCACGCCCGCTGTCTCGGCGACGTCTACGAAGAGGATCGGCTGCTGGTCGCCGAGTGCGAGGTGCGGCAGTGGTCGCCGATGCCGATCGCGGACAAGCTTGCCTGCTGCGACGAGCTCGCGGAGCGGTTCGCACTGGATCGCTTCTGCCTGATCCCGGTGCTCGCCGCCCGGGCGCGCAATCTGCTGCTCATCGGGGACCGGCCGGCCGCCCGGGCCGCACTGGCCGAGGCCGGTTCAGCTGTCGAACAGCTCCAGTTGAGCATGGGACGGGTGGTGGTGGCACAGGTCTGCGGCCTGGAGCACTCGCTGGCCGGCGAGCATGCCACTGCCGAGCGGCATTTCCGGGGTGCGGCTGACCTGCTCCAGCAGGGCGGTAGCGCACGGGCGGCGCTCACGATGCGGGTGCTGGCGGTCCGGGAGTGCATGCGACAGCATCGGCTGGTCGAGGCCGGCTCCGAGATTGCCCTGCTGCTCGAACGGCAAACCGAGATGGACGTGCGCGGGCGGCTGCTCTGCACGTCGACCGCGGCCCGGCTGGCGGCTGCCCAGGGCATCGTCCATCCGTGGCTGCGCGCGGTGCCGCCATTGCTCGCCGAAACCGATGACCCTTGCGTGCACGGCGAGATCTACCTCGACCTGGCCGACGCGCACCGGCAGCTCGGTGACCGGGCGAACGGGTCGGCCATGCTCGCCGCGGCGGCCCGGAGCTACGCGACGGTCGGTGCCACCGAGCCCGTACGGCGGGCGGTGGCATGGATATGACCACCGCGCGCTGGCGTTCGGAACGGCCGCTGCACCATTACGGCATGCCGGCGTGGAGCATGCCTGCGACCGGCTACCGGACCGAGCATCTGCCGGCCGACCTGTTCGCCGGAATCGACAGCGGGTGGGCTTGGGGCGGCGCGGACGGCAGCGGCGTCCGGGTGTGCGTGCTGGACAGCGGCGTGGACGGACAGCATCCGATGGTCGGCCCGGTCGAGCAGTCATGGCACATCGTGGCCCAGGACACGGGTCCGCCGCGGGCCGAGGAGTGCGAGCCGTCCGACACGGCCGGGCACGGAACTGCCTGCGCGGGCATCATCCGCAGCATCGCGCCCCGGGTCTCCCTGAGCTCGATCAAGGTGCTCGGCGACGGCAAGTCCGGCAGCGGCAGCGCGCTGCTCACCGGGCTCGCCCACGCCATCGACGAGGGCTTCGACGTGATCAACATGAGCCTGTCCACCAACCGGCCGGAATTCCGGAACCGGCTGGCCGAGTTGTGCGATCGCGCCTACTTCCGGCGCTGCACGCTGGTGGTGGCCGCGCACAACCTGCCCATCGAGAGCTATCCGTGGAACTTCGCCTCGGTGATCTCGGTGGCCAGCCATGCCGAGCCGCAGCCGATGCGCTACTACTACAACGCGACGCCGCCGGTCGAGTTCTGCGCCCGGGGCATCCGAGTGCCGGTCGCCAAGCCGGGCGGCGGGATCACCCGGAACAGCGGCAACAGCTACGCGGCACCGCACATCGCCGGCATCGCGGCCCTGGTGCTGAGCAAGCATCCCTGGCTCACACCGTTCCAGCTCAAGAGCGTGCTCTATCACTGCGCCATGAATGTCCTACCGGGAAAGGAGGGTGGAGTCCTTGTCACCCGAACCGTTTAGCGGAATCACCGAACGAGGTCTGCTGCAATCCGTCGTCACGGTAGCTCGGCACGTCTACCGGGCGGCCGCCTCCTCGGTCTTCATGATGAATCCCGACACCGGCGAGCTGATCTTCGCCGCGGTTGCCGGCGCCGGCGAGGAAAGTCTCATCGGGACCCGGATCCCGGCGGGCACCGGAATCGTCGGCTGGGTGGCGGCGAGTTGCCAGACCCTGGTCGCCGACAACGTCGCCGACCACGACCAGTTCGCCGCGGACGTGGCGGCAGCCACCGGGTACGTGCCGGCCTCGATCATGGCCGCGCCGCTGGTGGCCGACGGCGAATGCATCGGCGTGCTGGAGGTGCTCGATCGGCACAGCGACGGTTCGGACCTGCCGAGCCGGGACCTGGACGACATGGAGTTGCTCGGCCTGCTCGCCACCCAGGCCGCCTACAGCCTGTCGCTGCTGCAGCAACGTGAACGGGGCATGGCTGCCGGCCGGCGGCTGGGCGGGCTGGTGGCGCGGCTGTCCGAGCACGCCGCGATGGATTCGCACGACCCGCTCGCGGTCGCCCTGCTCGGGGTTTCCCTGGATCTGCTGGAGCGATCCAGCACGGTGGCCTTGCGCGGTTGAGTGGTCTCAGATCGCCACGCCGACCGGCCGCTGCCGATCCGAGAACCACCACCGCGCCAGTTGCGGATACTGCGCGATGGCCTCGTTCTCGTCCAGCGGCTGCCCGGCGTCGCCGGCCATCGCCTGGAACAGCGTGGCACCGTCGGCCGCCGGCTGCCGGTTCAGCGTCTGGATCCGGAAGAACTCCGTCATCAGGACCTGGCTGTTCAGCAACTTGGCCGCCTGGCCGGCCCGGACACTACGCTCGAAGACGGTCGCCTGACGCTGGCCGGCGGCCCCGTCCTCGGCCTGCCGGCGATCCTTGCTGGTCGCCATCCGCCAGGGCCGATCCGCCACCGCGGCCATGGCCGCCTGCAGGCCGGTGGGCACCGGCTGTCCCGGGACGAGCTCCGCGCGCAGCCGCAACGCGCTGAGTGCGGCCACCGTCATCCCGTGTGAGTACAGCGGATTCAGCGAACTCAGCGCGTCGCCGACGACCAGGAACCCGCCGGGCAGGCTCGCCCGTTCGAAATACCGTCTGCGGTTGGCGGTGTTCCGGTACGGCCGGGCGGGGCCCAACGGCACGGCGGCGGCCATCAGCTCGGCGATCACCGGGCTGCGCAGGTAGCGGGCGAACTCCTCGAAGCCCCGGTCGTCGACCGGCGGCTCGCCACCGCGGGTGCCGGTCAGCGTGACGACCCACCGGCCACCTTCGATCGGATACAACGTCCCGCCCCGATCGGGCCGTCCGGGCGTCGCCGCCGGGTGGATCACCACCGCCGGCATCTCGGTGGAAAGTGCCTGCGGTGCTTGGTAGAACCGTGTCGCATAGGCCAAGCCCGAGTCGATCGTCTCCTCGGTGACGGCCGGGCCGCCGAGTTCGGCCAGCCACTGCGCCGCCCGGGACCGCCGGCCGGTCGCATCGATCACGAGGTCGGCCCGGATCGTCTCGCTCCGGCCGTCGGAGTTGCGGACCAGCACACCGGCGATCCCGGACGCGTCGCCGGCCAGCCCCTGCACGACGGTGCTCTCACGTACCGATATCGCGCCGTCGGCGAGCGCGCGGCTGCGCACCACGTGGTCCAGCAGCCAGCGGCTGCAGGAGAGCAGGCCCGAGCCAGTGGTGCACCGGCGCAACCACCCGTCCGAGTTCAGCATCAGCGTTCCGGACGACAGTCCCCGCCGCTCGGCGCCATGGGCGAGCAGTTCTGCGACGATGCCGGGAAGAAGTTCCTCCAGCGCCTGCTCGCCACCGGTCACCAGCACGTGGCTGTGATATGCCTGCGGCAGCCCGGGACGGGCTACCGGGCCGGCCGGATAGCTCCCGCTCTCCACTACCGTGATCCGGTCGAAGTACCCGGCGAGCGCCGATGCGACCAGCACACCGGCCAGACCGCCGCCGAGTACGACGGCCTGGCTCACGTGGCCGGCGGCTCGGCGTCGGCAGGTAGGACACTCACGCCGCGACGCCCTCCACGAGCATGCCGCCCTGCACCATCGAGTTGATGAACTGCTCGACGTCGGTGCGGATCTTCTCGCCCAACACCTGGTTGGAGCCGGCGTACCGCAGGATGAGCTTGGAGATCACCGGCTCCCGGCCGCCGTCACTGGCGACCAGCAGCCAGATCTGGGCGCCGGTGCCGTTCAGCGACAGGAAGTCTCCGTTGTCCATGTTGTACAGCGAAACGCCGTCTTCGGATTCCTGCCAGATGACGGAATCACTGATGTGCAGCGACATCAGCCGACCTCCTTGCTACCGAGCTGAGCGGGATGAGTGCGCCGGGCTTGGCCGCGACGGCCGGAGCCGGCAACTCCGTCTGCCAGTCGTTGTAGACCGGGTGGATCTCGTCGTCGACAACCAGCCGGGGCACCGTCATCTCGAGGTCCTTGGCCGCGACCTCCGCCCGGGTGAGGCCGGCCTCCAGCCAGAGCTGGGTGGTGACGCCGTGCCGCAGGATCCGGCACAGGCTTCGGCTGTTCCGCCGGAGGTCGCCGGTGCGGGCCATGTGGGTGGCTCGGCATCCGCCGCCGCAGGAGGACCGGACGTAGCACTTCTTGCAGTCGTCGTGGTATTCGCCCTCGAACACCGTGCTGCGCCGCATCCCGCCGAGCAGCGGGCCGGCGAAGATGTCCGCGAGCCGCTGCTTGCGAATGTTGCCGGCATGCTCGGTCGGGCGGGTGATCAGCTTGCAGGGATAGACGTCCCCGAGGGAGTTGACGTAGATCTCGTTGCCGCCCATGCCGCAGTTGCCCTTGACCGAACAGGGCGACAGCGGCCGGGGGCCGTCCGCCTGCAGCCGGCCGGCGACCGGCGAGGTCCAGACGATCTGCTGCACCCGGAGGTGGTCCTGCCAGCCGAAGTCGAGCCCGTCGGTGGCGCCACGGCCGAGCAGGTCGTGGTTCATCAGCCGGACGCTGTGGATCTGGAGCCCCTCCAGGAACTCCGCGAAGCTCTCCAGCTCGTCGACGTTGTCCGAGGTGACGATGTGGTTGATGTACGGGACGACGCCGGCCTCGTTGAGCAGCTGCAGGGCACGGTAGGTCTTGGCGAACGAGCCCTTGCCCCGGGTGCGGTCGTGCGTGGCCGCTGTGCCGCCGTCGACGCTGACGGTCACGGTGGCGAACAGCTCGGCGAACCGCTTCGCCTGCTCCGGCGTCCTGATCATCGTCGCGTTCGTGATGATGGCGGGGGTCAGGCCGAGG
>DASUAC010000620.1:0-3800 GCA_035763985.1 Jatrophihabitans sp.
CTGCTGAGGATCTCGCGTCGGATGCGGCGCAGCTGACGTCCGGCACGGTGTTGATCACCGGTGGCACCGGTGGGCTGGGTGCGCTGGTGGCCGAACGGCTGGTGACCGAGCACGGGGTGCGCAGCCTGCTGCTGCTGTCCCGCAGCGGCCCCGCGGCGGCCGGCGTGGCCGAGCTCGTCGAGCGGCTGGCCGGCCTGGGCGCCGAGGTGGCCGTCGAGGCCTGCGACGTCGCCGACAAGGCGGCGCTGGCGCAGGCGATCGGTGACCGGAAGCTGTCCGGGGTGGTGCACGCCGCTGCGGTGACCGCCGATGCCGCGCTGGCCGGGCTGGGCGCCGAGCAGGTGGCCGTCGCGTTCGGTCCCAAGGTGGACGCCGCCTGGCACCTGCACGAACTGACCGCCGATGCGGACCTCGCTGCGTTCGTCCTGTTCTCCTCGCTGGCCGGCCTGGTCGGCACCGCGGGGCAGGGCAACTACGCCGCGGCGAACGGCTTCCTGGACGGCCTGGCCGAGCACCGGCGGGCCGCCGGCCTGCCGGCGACCTCGGTGGCCTGGGGCCTGTGGGACGTGGCGACCGGGTTGACCGGCCAGCTCGGCGATGCCGACCGGGCCCGGCTGGCCCGGTCCGGGGTCGCCCCGCTGAGCAGCGAGCACGGCCTGGCCATGCTGGACGCGGTCCTCACGAGCACCTCCGGTGCGGTGCTGGCCGGTGCCGCCTGGGACAACGCCGGGCTGCGCAAGCGGGCCGAGTCCGGCCGGCTGGCGCCGGTGCTGCGCAACCTGGTCCGGCTGCCCCGCCGGGCCGGCGCGGCTACGGCCGGCTCGTCGCTGGATCTGGTGACCCAGCTGGCCCGGCTGGACGAGCCGGCCGGCCGGCAGCTGATCTCCGAACTGGTCCGCGGCCAGGTCGCGTCGGTGCTCGGGCACGGCGACGCCGGCGGCGTGCCGGTGGACCGGACGTTCTCCCAGCTCGGCTTCGACTCGCTCACCGTGGTCGAGCTGCGCAACCGGCTGGACGCCGCCACCGGGCTGCGGCTGCCGGCCACGCTGGCCTTCGACTACCCGACGGTGAGCGCGCTGAGCGAGTACGTGCACCAGACGCTCGCCCCCGCGCCACCGCTGCCGGACGAGGCGCTGCAGGCCAGCATCGACCAGATCGAGCTGGCGCTGACCGGGCACGACGAGGCCGTCCGCGGCCGGGTCGTCGCGGTGCTGCACAGCGCGCTGGCCCGGCTGGAGAGCGACGCCGAGGCCTCGGCCGGTGTGCAGGCCGTACTCAGCGACGCCTCCGACGACGAGATCTTCGCCTTCATCGACACCCAGCTCTAGGCCGCCCAGCGCGGTTGAAAGGCAGTAGCAAACATGGCAACCGAGGACAAGCTCCGCGAGTACCTCAAGCGCGCCACCGTCGACCTGACCGAGGCGCGGCGGCGGCTCGGCGAGCTCGAGCAGGAGCGGCACGAGCCGATCGCGATCATCGGCATGTCCTGCCGTTACCCGGGCGCGCCGACCGTCGAGGACTACTGGTCGCTGCTGAGCGAGGGCCGCAGCGGGGTGGTCGAGGTGCCGGCGGCCCGCTGGAACATCGACGACTACTACACCAGCGACCGGCGGGTGGCCGGTGGCGTCTACACCCGGCACGGCGCGTTCCTGCCCGACATCGCCGGCTGGGACGCGGAGTTCTTCGGCTTCCCGCCGGCTGAGGCGCTGCGGATGGATCCGCAGCAGCGGCTGCTGATGGAGCTGGTCTGCGAGGGCCTGGACAACGCCGGCACCCCGGCGCAGCGGCTGGCCGGCAGCCGGACCGGTGTGCTGGTCGGCCTGATGGACACCGCCCAGTACGGCCGGCTGCAGGTGGAGCGGTACGGCAACGCCGTGCTGGCCGACCCGTACTTCGGGCAGGGCGCCACCGCCAGCGTGGTGGCCGGCCGGCTGGCCTACCAGTTCGACCTGCGCGGGCCGGCGGTCACGCTGGACACCGCGTGCTCGTCCTCGCTGGTCGCGGTGCACCTGGCCGCCCAGGCGCTGCGCCGCGGCGAGTGCGACCTGGCGCTGGCCGCCGGCGCGTTCCTGATCATGCATCCGGACACCTACGTGCAGGGCTGCGCCACCTCCCAGCTCTCCCCGGACGGCCGGTGCAAGACCTTCGACAGCGCGGCCGACGGCTACGTGATGGGCGAGGGCGGCGGCCTGGTGGTGCTGGAGCGGCTGTCCGACGCGATCGCCAACAACCGGCGGATCCGGGCGGTGCTGCGTGGCTCGGCGATAAACCAGGACGGCCGCAGCAACGGGCTGACCGCGCCCAGCCGGAGCGCCCAGGTGGACGTCATCCGGCGCGCGCTGGCCGACGCCCGGGTGGCACCGGAGCAGGTGGACTACGTCGAGGCGCACGGTTCGGGCACCCAACTGGGCGACGCCATCGAACTGTCCGCGCTGCACGACGTGTTCGGCCGGCGGGACGGCCAGCCGCTGCAGGTCGGCGCGGTGAAGACCAACATCGGGCACACCCAGTCCGCGGCCGGCGTGGCCGGGCTGATCAAGACCGTGCTGCTGCTGGAGAACCGGCTCGCCCCCGGCAACCTGAACACCAGCTCACCGGCCGAGGCGATCCCGGCCGACGGCAGCGTCCAGCCGGTGCTGGCGCCGACCGAGCTGGCCGCCGAGCGTCCGATCGCCGGCGTCAGCGGCTTCGGCTGGTCCGGCACCAACGGTCACCTGGTGCTGCAGGCGGCCGAGAACGTTCCGGCCGAGAACGTCCCGGCCGAGAACACCCTTGCCGAGACGGCGGGTTCGGCCACCGAGCAGGCGTACCTGCTGCCGGTGTCGGCCGGCTCCGGGCCGGCCCTGGCCGAGCAGCTGACCGTACTGGGGCAGTGGCTGGCCGACCGGCCGGAGTTGCCGCTGGCCGACGTCGCGCACACCCTGGCCGCCGGCCGTTCGGCCTACGAGCACCGGCGCGCGCTGAGCTGCGCCAGCACCGCCGACGCCGCCCGGCAACTGACCGAGGCCGCCCGGCAGGGTGCCGGCACGGCGCCGGCCACCGCCCGGCCGCGGGTGGCGTTCCTGCTGCCCGGCGTGGGTGACCAGTACGCCGGGCTGGGCCGCGAGCTCTACCAGGCCGAGCCGGTGTACGCGGCGGCGATCGACGAGTGCATCGCGCTGGCCGAGCAGCATTGCGGGCTGGACCTGCGGCCGCTGTTCTTCCCGGCCGAGCAGCCAACCGCCGCCGGTGACTTCGCGGCCCTGATCGGCCGGGCAACCGCCGACGACCAGGCGAACGAGGAGGACCCGCTGGAGCAGGCCGAGTTCAGCCACCCGTTCCAGTTCGCGGTCGAGTACGCGCTGGCGAAGCTGCTGGCGCACCGCGGGATCCGTCCGGACCTGTTCGTCGGCTACAGCCTGGGCGAGTACGTCGCGGCCTGCCTGGCCGGCGTGTTCAGCCTGTCCGACGCGCTGCAGTTGGTCATCGAGCGGGCCCGGATCATCGCCGCGGTGCCGGCCGGCCGGATGCTCGCGGTGGCCGCCGACGCCGAGCGGGTGACCGCCGCGATCGCCGCCAGCGACGCCGAGGTGGACATCGCCGCGCTGAACGGCCCGGCCATGACCGTGGTCAGCGGGCTGGCCGGCGAGATCGACGCGCTGGCCGCGGCACTGGGCCGCGACGGCATCGCCTGCCGCCCGCTGCGTACCGCGCACGCCTTCCACTCCTCGCTGCTGGAACCGGCCCGGGACAAGCTCGCCGCGCTGCTGGCCGGAGTGCCGCGCACCGCGCCGCGGCTGCCGATCGTGTCCAACCGGACC
>DASUAC010000621.1:0-4029 GCA_035763985.1 Jatrophihabitans sp.
GGCCCGGGAGAACGCCGCTTGGTACGTCGCCACCGGCTACACCGCCGAGACGGCCGAGTTCTTCGCGCAGGGCAGCCGGGAGACCGATCACTTCCTGGACTTCTGCGGCATCACCGTCCAGCCCACCGATCGGGTGCTCGAGATCGGCTGCGGGGTGGGCCGGATGACCAGACGGCTCAGCGAGCTGGCCGCCGGCGTACTGGCAACCGACGTCAGCCAGGAGATGCTGAACCGGGCGCAGGCCAATCTGGCCGATCGCAGCAACGTTTCCTTTGTCCTGGTGCCGGGCGACGGCACACTGCCGGTGCCGGACGACAGCGTCGACCTGGTGTTCTCCTACATCACCCTGCAGCACGTGTCGAGCAAGCTCGACCAGCTGCGCTACCTGCACGAGTCGGTCCGGGTGCTGGCTCCGGGGGGCCGGCTGGCGATCCAGGTGCGCGGGAACAGGCCGGCGGCGGTCGGTCTGGACTGGCTGGGCCACCTGCGGCATCTGCTTCGCGGACGGCGGACCCTGCGGCCGGAATGGCGCGGCAGCCGTTTGAGTGACGCATCGATAGCCGCGGCCGTCGGCTTCGACGCCGGTCTGCGGATTCGCCCCCTGGGTCGACGGCATCGCTGGGTCGTCCTCGGCTGAGACCGCCACCTCCGAGCGGGGGCATCGGTTGGCCGCGGTGGTTCGTTCAGCGGTGCCGGCGCGAGCTGATCGGGCACTACGGCAGGGCACGCCGATCTGCTCCGCGAAGTTGGCGACCGGGCGGCTCGATGAGGCCCACCGCCCGGCTGGCGTCCTTGATCTGCCGGCGGGTCTACCGGCTGCTCGGCCCTACGGCTTGGTGAGCATGCAGCCGGTCTTGTTCAGGTCGATGGCGTTGGCCGAGGTCAGGCAGGTGGTGAACCAGTACGTCTCCTGGCCGTAGTTCTGCCCCTGGGTATAGGTGATGCTGCCGTCGGAGTTGACCTCGCACGGGTTGTTCAGGGTGCATGCTTGGCCCTGCTCGTTGGCGGTGTTGTTGATGCCGGCGATCTGCAGGCTGGCGTTGTCGACGATCGGCGAGCCGGACGTGCCGTCGATGGTCTGGCAGGTGGAATTCGGGTACAGGTAGCGGATCGAGTCGTGCCAGGTCCACTGGTCCTCACGTAGCGTGCCGACGAAGCCGTTGATCGCGCAGGAGTAGGTGGTCTTCCAGTACCCGGACGGGACCGAGACCGCGTCCCCGTCGACCGGATGGGTCGAGGCGATCGTCAGCGCATTGAGGCCGGTGGTGCTCTGCAGCTGGGCGAAGGTCTTGGTGAGCCGGTACAGCGTGACGTCGGTGCCCGTCATGGTGGCATAGAGGACCAGGTCGGCCCGCAGGGTGGCCACCGCCTTGCCGCTAGCGTCGAGCAGTTTGCCGCTGCGGGTGCTGGACTTGTTCACCAGCACCTGTCCGGCCGCGAGGAAGCCGCCCTCGTAGCAGTGGCCGTTGGTCAGCATCATCGCCCGGTCGGTGTCCAGCGACGACGGGTACCGGACCAGGCTGGCCGAGCAATTGCTCAGCGCGATCGTCGAGGCGAGGCCGGCGGCCTGCAGCCGCTGGACGACCTTGTTGGGGCTGACCGAAGCGGCGGTGGCCGCAGGGGCCGGGGCCGCAGCGGCGGTCGAGACGGTGACTGCGGTGGCCGCGATCGCGCCGGCGACGGCGGCCAGCAGCCGGAGCGGACGCCGGCTGGTACGTGGCAGGAAGGTCATGGAACGACTCCGAGGTGGGGTCCGGGCGGGAAGGGTGCGGCCAGCTAACCCGGGCAAACCACCTAAGGTCAAGGGAAAGGCCGAACCGGTCAGCCGCAGGATGCACTCCAGCGGAGCTTCCCCCGGCGCAGACGAATTCACTCCGCGGATCGGACTCAGCCCCTCGTCACGCCCTACCGCTTGATCCGGGCGGATTCCTTTCGGCTCCATCACCGTGAGTTTCCGCTCGGGTCGTCCTGATCAGTCAGTCGGACGTAGTCTTGCCTGTCCTCCGACCAGACCCATATCTCGTCGCAGCGTTCCCGCGCCCAAGTGATTATCCGGGCTTCGTTGTCGCTGTCGAAGTCGGCCAAGAAGCCGTCATCGCTACTCCAGACGGCGTGCCACAACCGGGAGTCGCTGAAGCGATGGATGAAGACGGTCGATCTCGACCGATCGCCTCGAGCGGGTGGATGCAACATCACCGAACCCGAGGTAGGCAGCGAAGTCGATTAAGCATGTCCTGGTGGAGCTGAGGGGATTTGAACCCCTGGCCCCCTCGATGCGAACGAGGTGCGCTACCGGACTGCGCCACAGCCCCCAACCAGTTGGCTAGATTACCAGCCGGCTCGCCGGGCCGCGCAGCCCGCCCGGCCCCGGACGGCCCGTGCCTAGCTACACGGCCCGCCGCATGGTCTGCTCGTCGTACTCCTCCTCGACGTACAGCCCGGTCAGGTCGATGGTGTCGGCCATGCCGCGCAGCTCGATGTCCTCGTCGTCGATCTGCACCGCGGTCGATTCGGCCTGGTACTCGAGGTGCTCGTGCACCTCGTAGCCGGCCACCGGGCGCAGGCCGGACCGCTGCATCCGGGACTGCCGGCGGTCGCGATCCCGCAGCGCCTGGTTGCGCAGGAACAGCAGGTAACCGCCCAACGACGGGGTGAACGCGAGCGTCATCAGCCAGGCCGGCGTGCCGCCGGCCGCAACGGCCCAGAGCAGCCCGATCACGGTGCCGACGGTGAGGACGATCAGGGAACGGCGCCGCCGGGCGAGCATCTGGCGGCGGGCCTCGGACAGGTCGGCGCGGGCGACTCGGTCTGGATACAACATTGCCTCCATCGCAACGGGCACCGGGCGGCGTCCGGCTTCGGCGCGCAACGCCCGGCCGGGCACGAACACCTGCGCGTGCGGGTCGAACCGGACGGCGTCGGCCGAGTCGAGGTCTGCCGGCGGAGCGGGGCGGGTCAGCGCGGCGAGCGACCGCCGGGCGGACAGCGCACGCATGGCAGAACTGAACCGGGCCGCCGAGCGTTCGCCCGCCCGGTCGTCGTTACGTTTGACGAGCATGGGGATGACGACGATCAGCCAGAGGACGGTCAGCACCAGCACCGTCATCATGGGTGACAACATTTGCCTCTCCCGTCACACCAGTCACATACCTGGGCCACGCTAGGCCTCGCATTCCCCGATCTGCCGCAGGCGCGCCGGGTATGAACATCAAGTATTGGTTGAGGGAAGCGGTATTCGGCTCAACCGGGCGGCACCGGCAGTGCGGACAGCCGAGACAGCACCGGCGCGTCCATCCGCTCCTCGGAGGTGATGGCGAAGCACAGGTGATCCCGCCACGCCCCGTCGATGTCCAGGAACCGTTCGTGGTAACCCTCGCGGCGCAGGGCGAGTTTCTCGACCACCCGCAGGCTGGCCTGGTTCTCCGGCCGGATGTTCACCTCGACCCGATGCAGCCGCACCTCGGTCAGGCAATGATCGATCAGCAGCGCGAGCGCGGCGGGCGCGATCCCCCGGCCGGCCACCCGGTAGTCCACCCAATACCCGATGCTGCAGGAGCGCAGCGCCCCGCGGATGATGTTCGAGGCGCTCATCTGGCCGACCACCTGGTCGCCGTAGACGATCATGAACGGCAGCATCGCCCCCAGCCGGGCCGCCGAGCGCATCCGGGACAACGTCCGGCGGAATTCGGCGGCCGAGTTGCGTTCCTGCCAACCCTGGTTCGAGGTCGGCTCCCAGGGCGCCAGCCACGCCGCGTTCGCGATCCGGCTTCGGCTCCACGGCCCGGCGTCGGATCGCTTCGGTGGCCGCAGCGTCACCGGTCCGGCGGTCAGTACGGCCGGCCAGCCCGGGTGCACGGCAGCCATCTCAACGCTGGGCGAGCATCAGCGGTTGCACGCTCACCCGGGAACCCGGCACCACCTCGGTGACGTCCTCGTCGATCACCACCAGGCAGTTCGCCGCGGACAGCGCAGCGACCAGGTGCGCGCCCTTGCCGCCGACCAGTGACACCGAGTACCGGCCGTCGGGCT
>DASUAC010000622.1:0-2866 GCA_035763985.1 Jatrophihabitans sp.
GCCCAGCACGCCGCCGTCCACCTCACCCAGCACCCCGCCCAGCACCCCGCCGTCCACCTCGCCCAGCAGCCCGCCGCCGTCGACGCCGGCTCCGGCGCTGCACGTGTCCGGCAACCACCTGGTCACCGCGGCCGGCGCCGACTACCGCCTGCTCGGCGTCAACCGCTCCAGCGGCGAGTTCGCCTGCGTCCAGGGCAAGGGCATGTGGGACGGCCCGGCCGACCAGGCCACCGTGGACGCGATGAAGGCCTGGAACATCCACGCCGTGCGCATCCCGCTGAACGAGGAATGCTGGCTCGGCACCAGCGACGTCCCCAGCGGCGGAACCGTCGGGGCCGCGTATCAGCAGGCGGTCAAGGATTACACGAACCTGTTGGTGGCCAACGGCATCAACGTGATCCTGGATCTGCACTGGACCTACGGGCAGTACACCGGCCCGAGCTCGGCGTGCTCCGATGCTCTGGCCGCCTGCCAGAAGCCGATGCCGGACGCCCAATACACACCGACCTTCTGGACGCAGGTCGCCACCGCCTTCAAGGGCGACAACGCAGTGCTCTTCGATCTGTTCAACGAGCCGTATCCGGACGCCGCCAACAACTTCTCCAACGCCACCGAGGCCTGGACCTGCCTGCGCGACGGCGGCACCTGCACCGGCATCACCTACCCCGTGGCGGGCATGCAGTCACTGGTCAACGCGGTGCGCGCGACCGGGGCCACGAACGTCATCATGACCGGCGGCCTGACCTGGACCAACGACCTGAGCCAGTGGCTGGCCTACGAGCCGGCCGACAGCACCGGCAACCTGATCGCGTCCTGGCACTCCTACAACTTCAACGGCTGCATCACCACCACCTGCTGGAACACCACCATCGGCGCGGTCGCCGCGAAGGTGCCGGTGCAGGCCGGCGAGATCGGCCAGAACAACTGCAACCACGACTACATCGACCAGGTCATGGCCTGGGCCGATGCCAACGGGGTCGGCTACACGGCGTGGACGTGGAACCCGTGGGGCGTCTGCAACAGCAACGGCAACGACCTGATCACCGACTGGAACGGCACGCCCACCGCCACCTACGGCCAGGGCTACCAGGCCCACCTGCTCACTCAGCACCCGTAGTCCGCTCGGAACAGCAGACGGCTCCTTCCGCCTCCCCCATAGGGGGTGGAAGGAGCCGTCGGTCGTGGGGACGAAATCCGCGAACCGCGCTCACCGACCCGCCGGCGTTACGCCCAGGTCTCATCTGTCGAAACAAGTTCATCTGCTTGTAACACAACTTGGCGAAGTGTCATCTCCCGGAAACATGCGATGGCGTCTCCGGAAACGGCGCGTCGCGAATCTCCTATCCGTCATCTCTTCGCCGGGCGCTTGGACCGGCGGCAAGCTCGGTACGAGGCGAGGGGCATCGATGCCATCGGCGTTCAACAGCGGTGACACCGCTTGGGTGCTCGCGAGTTCGGCCATGGTGCTGCTCATGACACCGGGGCTGGCGTTCTTCTACGGCGGCATGGTCCGGGCCAAGAGCGTCCTGAACATGCTCATGATGAACTTCATCGCGATCGCGGTCGTGACGGTGTTGTGGGTGCTGTACGGCTGGTCGGTGTCGTTCGGCAATGTCGGGGCCGGGGACGGCCGCGGCAACGGCTTCTGGGGCGGTCTGCACCAGTGGGCGCTGCACGACATCGGTCAGGGCTTCGGCTCCAGCCATGGCGGCTCGCTGTTCGGAACCACCGGGGTGCCGACCATCGCCGTCGTGTGCTTCCAGCTGATGTTCGCGATCATCACCCCGGCGCTGATCTCCGGGTCGATCGCCGACCGGACGAAGTTCGTCGGCTGGACCGTCTACGTGGCGGCCTGGGTGACGGTCGTGTACTTCCCGGTCGCCCACTGGGTGTTCTCGCCCAACGGCTTCATCTTCTGGAAGCTGCACGTCATGGACTTCGCCGGCGGCACCGCCGTCGAGATCAACTCCGGCGCCGCGGGCCTGGCGATGGCGCTGGTCCTGGGCAAGCGGATCGGCTACCGGCGGGATTCCATGCGGCCGCACAACGTGCCGCTGGTGATGCTCGGCGCCGGACTGCTGTGGTTCGGCTGGTTCGGGTTCAACGCGGGGTCGGCGCTGGCCGCCAACGGCCAGGCCGCGATGGTGTTCGTGAACACCCAGATCGCCGGCTGCACCGCGATGCTCGCCTGGCTGGCCGCCGAGAAGATCCAACACGGCACCTTCACCTCGCTGGGCGCAGCCTCCGGCGCGGTGGCCGGCCTGGTGGCCATCACCGGTTCCTGCGCCTCGGTGTCGCCGCTGGGCGCGCTGTTCGTCGGCCTGATCGCCGGCTTCGTGTGCTGCTACGCGGTCAACCTGAAGAACCGGCTGGGCTTCGACGACTCCCTGGACGTCGTGGGCGTGCACCTGGTCGGCGGCGTCCTGGGGGTGCTGCTGATCGGCCTGTTCGCCACCAAGGAGATGGCGAGCGGGTTCATCAACGGCGCGAAGGCCGGACTGTTCTACGGCGGCGGTCTCACCCAGCTGGTCCGGCAGGCCGAGGGCGCCGGGATCGTCTTCCTCTACTCGTTCGTGCTCTCGCTGCTGCTGGGCTTCGCCGTGCACAAGACCATCGGCCTGCGGGTCTCGGCCGAGGCCGAGGTCGAGGGCATCGACGGCGCCGAGCACTCGGAGACCGCGTACGACTGGGGCCGGCTGGCCGGTACGCTGCGCACTGCGTTCACCGAGCACGGTGGGCCGACGGCCGCGGCGGCCGCGGGCACGAGCAAGAGCACGGGCACGGGCACGGGCACGAGCACGAGCACGAGCCAGCGCCCGGCGGTCGTGGGCCAGCGTGGGGCGGCGTCCGCACAGATGACGTCGTC
>DASUAC010000623.1:0-4090 GCA_035763985.1 Jatrophihabitans sp.
TCTCGGCGAACCGGCCCTGCGGGCTGGACACCCGAACCGGCCGGCCTACGAACAGCTTGCGGTGCTCGCGGGCCAGCCGGTGCAGGGTATGGCCCTCCGGCATCAGCGACCGCCCTCCGACATCAAGAGGTCAGGAGGCCATCGCCTTCTGCAGGTTGGCGTCGATCGCGTCCAGGAACTCCTCTGTGGTCAGCCACGGGCTGTCCTTGGAGATCAGCAGCGCCAGGTCCTTGGTCATCTGGCCGCCCTCGACCGTCTCGATGCAGACCCGCTCGAGGGTCTCGGCGAAGCGGGTCAGTTCCGGGGTGTTGTCCAGCTTGCCGCGGTGGGCCAGCCCACGGGTCCAGGCGAAGATCGAGGCGATCGGGTTGGTCGAGGTGGGCTTGCCCTGCTGGTGCTGGCGGTAGTGCCGGGTCACCGTGCCGTGCGCGGCCTCGGCCTCCACCGTCTGGCCGTCCGGGCTCATCAGCACCGAGGTCATCAGCCCGAGCGAGCCGAAGCCCTGGGCCACCGTGTCGGACTGCACGTCCCCGTCGTAGTTCTTGCAGGCCCAGACGTAGCCGCCCTCCCACTTCAGCGAGGCCGCCACCATGTCGTCGATCAGCCGGTGCTCGTAGGTCAGCCCGGCCGCGTCGAACTTGTCCTTGAACTCGGCCTCGAACACCTCGGCGAAGATGTCCTTGAACCGGCCGTCGTAGGCCTTGAGGATGGTGTTCTTGGTGGACAGGTAGACCGGGTAGTTGCGCTGCAGGCCGTAGTTCATCGAGGCCCGCGCGAAGTCCCGGATCGAGGAGTCCAGGTTGTACATGGCCAGCGCGACGCCGGAGCCGGGCGCGTGGAACACCTCGTGCTCGATCGGCGCCGAGCCGTCGGCCGGGGTGAAGGTGACGGTCAGCGTGCCCTCGCCGGGGAACCGGAAGTCGGTGGCCCGGTACTGGTCGCCGAAGGCGTGACGGCCGACCACGATCGGCTTGGTCCAGCCCGGCACCAGCCGCGGCACGTTGGCCATGATGATCGGCTCGCGGAAGATCACCCCGCCGAGGATGTTGCGGATGGTGCCATTCGGCGAACGCCACATGTGCTTCAGCCCGAACTCGGCCACCCGGGCCTCGTCCGGGGTGATGGTGGCGCACTTCACGCCCACGCCGTGCCGTTTGATCGCGTTGGCCGCGTCGACGGTCACCTGGTCGTCGGTGGCGTCCCGGTGCTCGATGCCCAGGTCGTAGTACTCCAGGTCGATGTCGAGATACGGGTGGATCAGCCGGTCCTTGATGAACTGCCAGATGATCCGGGTCATCTCGTCGCCGTCGAGCTCGACGACGGTGCCGGCCACCTTGATCTTCGACATGTGAAAACCCTTCGATCGGTCCAGGCGTTCGTTACGCATCGGCGCGTCGCCGGCCGGCACAGCGCGTCGATCGGGCACGCGTCGATCGATCGGGCACGCATCGGCTTGCGGCGGGCGGCGGCCTGCTGTCAGCGAGCTTACCGACGCCCGCCGCGGGCGCTTCGACGCAGGCCGGTCAGCTGGCCGGTCAGCGGCGGCACGCCCGAGGTCGCCGGGTTTGGCCGGGATCAGCACGTCCGGCTAGGTTGCACTGGTGACTGCTACCGCCGCACGTGCCGCCACGCCGGTCGACCGCCTCGCCGAGGAGTACCTGACCGCGCTCGCCGAGCTCGACCCGATCATGGCCACCACCAACGGGGTGACCGGCTATGACGACCGGATGCCCGACCTGTCGCCGGACGGCCATGCCGCCCGGGCCGAGCTGACCCAGCGCACGCTGGCCGGCCTGGACGGCACGGCGCCGGCCGACGAGACCGACCGGGTCACCGTCGCCGCGCTGCGCGAACGGCTGGACGTGCTGGCCCAGATGTACGAGCTGGGGATGCCGCAGTCCGAGCTGAACAACATCGTCTCGCCGGTGCAGGACGTACGTGCGGTGTTCGACCTGCTGCCGACCGACACCGTCGCCGACTGGACCGTCGTGGCCCGCCGGCTGGCCGCGGTGCCGGCCGCGCTGGACGGTTACGTCGAATCGCTGCGGCAGTCGGCCACCCAGGGCAACGTCGCGCCACGCCGCCAGGTGCAGGCCTGCATCGTGCAGAGCGAGGCCAACCTCGGCGAGGACGGCTTCTTCGCCACCTTCGTCGACCGGGCCGGCAACGCCGGGGAGCCGGTCCCGGACACCCTGCGGGCGGACCTGGACCGCGGCGCGCATGCCGCGCAGGCCGGTTACCAGCGGCTGCGCGACTTCCTGGCCGACGAGTTGCTGGCCCAGGCCCCGGCCGACGACGCGATCGGCCGGGAGCGGTACGCCCCGCTGTCCCGGCTGTTCCTCGGTGCCGAGATCGACCTGGCCGAGACCTACGAGTGGGGCCAGCAGGAGCTGGCCCGGATCGCCGAGCTGATGCGCCAGACCGCTGACCGGATCTCCCCCGGCGCGTCCATCACCGAGGCGATCGCCCTGCTCGATCGGGATCCGGCGCGGATGCTGAACGGCACCGACGCCCTGCAGCGCTGGATGCAGCAGCGGGCGGACGAGGCCATCGAGGCGCTCAACGGCGACCACTTCGACATCCCGGACCAGGTACGCCGGCTGGAGTGCCGGATCGCGCCGACCAACACCGGGGTCATCTACTACACCAACCCCTCGGACGACTTCACCCGTCCCGGCCGGATGTGGTGGTCGGTGCCGGCCGGGGTCACCGAGTTCTCCACCTGGCGGGAACTGACCACCGTCTACCACGAGGGCGTGCCGGGACATCACCTGCAGATCGGCCAGGCGATCTACAACCGGGCCGAGCTGAACGGCTGGCGCCGGCTGGGTTGCTTCGTGTCCGGGCACGGCGAGGGCTGGGCGCTGTACTCCGAGTGGCTGATGGCCGACCTCGGCTACATGGACGACCCGGGCAACCGGATGGGCCTGCTGGCCGGCCAGTCGCTGCGTGCCGCCCGGGTGGTGATCGACGTCGGCGTGCACTGCGGCTTCCCGGCGCCGGCCGAGGTGGGCGGCGGCCAGTGGACCTACGACAAGGCCTGGCAGCTGCTCACCAGCCACGGCTTCATGTCCATCGAGGTGCTGCGCTTCGAGCTCGAGCGCTACCTGGGCTGGCCGGGGCAGGCGCCGTCCTACAAGCTCGGCGAGAAGCTGTGGCTGGAGCTGCGCGACGAGTGCAAGGCCCGCGCCGGCGCCGGCTTCGACCTGAAGGAGTTCCACCGCCGGGCGCTGAACCTGGGCAGCCTGGGCTTGGACGTGCTGCGCCGCGCGGTGCTGAACGAGCTGTAGATCTTTCAGCTGGCACGGCCTTTCAGCTGGCACGGCCTTTCAGCTGGCACGGCCGTCGCGCGGGCCGAAGACCGCGAGCGCCTCGGCGTCGGAGGCTCGCGCGTTGAGGAAGTAGTCGGTCCACTCCTCGACGTCCGGGTAGCCGCTGGTGCGCCGGATCTGCTCGCGGGCGGCCGCGATGTCGTACGTGCTGCGGCGCAACTGGACCGCGCCGCCGGCCAGCAGCGCCCAGTGCGCTCCGGTACTGCCGTACGGCATCCCGACGCTGCCCGGGTTGATCACCAGCCGGCGGTCCACCAGCCGGACGAACGGCATGTGGGTATGCCCGCACACCACGGTGCCGGGCGCGCCGTCCAGTGCCTCCAGCCACCGGCTCAGCCGGGTGTCGACCAGCACCACCTCGTCGTCGGAGCGCGGGCTGCCGTGGCAGCACAGCACATCGCCGAAGCCGGCCACCGGCACCGTCACCGGATGCGGCAGCCCGGCCAGCAACGTCAGCTGATCCGGCCGCAACTGGCCGGCCGCCCACGGCGCGATCGGATCCGGAATGTCGGTGCTGCCGCCGGCTGCCAGCGTCACCAGCTCCCGGTCGGCGTTGCCGCGTACCCAGATCGCCTTGTCGGACAAGGAGATCAGCCGGTCCAGCACCTGCACCGGCTGCGGCCCGGCCGCGATGTCACCGGTGAGCACGATCCGGTCGGCGGCCTGCACCTCCGGCTCGGCCAGCACCGCGTCCAGTGCGGGCAGCACGCCGTGGATGTCGGACAGCACCGCGACCGAGACGAACATGCCGTCATGCT
>DASUAC010000624.1:0-2420 GCA_035763985.1 Jatrophihabitans sp.
GCGCTTGTACTACGAGGTGCGCGGGACCGGGCCGCTCGTGGTGCTGGTCGGAGCGCCGATGGACGCCGGGCCGTTCGGTCCGCTGGCCGACCTGCTCGCCGACGACTACACCGTGCTCACCACCGACCCCCGGGGCATCAACCGGAGCCCGGTCGATGACCCCGACCAGGACTCGACCCCGGAGATGCGCGCCGATGACCTATCCCGACTGGTGGCGCGGGTTGATGCAGGCCCGGCCGTCGTCCTCGGGTCCAGCGGGGGTGCGGTGAGCGCGCTGGCCCTGGTGCAGGCCCATCCTGAGCAGGTTAGTGTTGTCGTCGCACACGAGCCGCCGCTGATCGAACTGCTGCCCGACCGCGCCGAGCGCCACGCCAGGAGCGAGGTCGTCATCGCGCGGTGGCTCGCGGGTGATTACGCCGGGTCGTGGCGGGCGTTCCTGGAGAACGCGGACATCCGGCTGCCCGAGGGCGTGTTCGAGGCGGTGTTCGGCGGGGAGCCGGACGCGCAGGCGATCGCGGACACGACGTACCAGAACACGCACATGCTGCGCCCGACGTGTCAGTGGCGGCCGGATATTGCCGTCCTGCGCTCGGTGGCTTCGCGCGTCGTGGTCGGCATCGGCGAGGGGTCCGCGGGGCAGGTCTGCGACCGGACGTCGCGGGCTCTGGCGGCGGAGCTGGGCATCGAGCCGACGATGTTCCCCGGCGGGCATACCGGGTTCGCCGAGGATCCGGCGTGGTTTGCGGCCCGGCTGCGTCCGGTCCTCGTTGGCGCCCGTGGCGGCCTCAGCGGTCGGTGACCGCGATCGCGTCGACCTCGATCAGGTACCCGGGTCCGGCTAGCGTCTCCACCCCCACCACGGTGTCGGCTGGCTTGTGCTCGCCGAACAGGTGTTGTCTGGCCCGCTCGATGACCGGCAGGTGCTCGGGCCGGTGGTGGACGACGTAGATGGTGATCTTGGTGATCTGATCGGGGCGGGCGCCGGCGGCGGTCAGGGCGCGGCCGAGGTTGGCGTATACCTGGCGGGCCTGGGCGGCCAGGTCACCCGGGCCGACGAGGTTGCCGTGAACGTCTTCGGGTTCCTGACCGGCGATGAACACCATCCTGGTTCCGGTCGCGACGACGACGTGGGTGTAGGTGGAGGGAACGGGCAGGTCGTCGGGGTTGATGAGCTGGAGTGTCACCGGGCTTCCGTCCTGGGCTGAGTATCAACAACGGCACCTCAATGTGCCCGAGTTCAGAATCACTTATCTGGGCTATTCAGCATCGCCGGACTTTCCGAATCAGCTCCCCGACGGAACGTTCCGGTGGACCACCCCGGCCGGGCGCAGCTACGACACCGAACCGACCAGGTACCCCATCTAGCGAGCCGCGAACTCGGTCGCGATGATGCGCTGGTCGGTGAGGCCATCCGAGGCGGGGGAGGCGAGCCAGACGACCGGCGGTCCCATGATCGCCGGGTCGAGCCAGGTCGCCTGCATGTCCTCGGGCGCTGAGTCCGGCGTCATGCCGCTTCGGGTGGCGCCGCCGGGAAGAAGCAGGTTCACGTCAATGCCGGTGCCGGCCAGGTCAGCCGCCATGATGTGGGAGAGCGCGTCGGTGGCCGCGCGTGACGGCCCGTACGGCGTGAAACCCCGGCGGCGCATCGTCGTCTCGCTGACCGAGATGTTGACGATCTTGCCGTGCCCGGCTTCGAGCATGTGCGGCACGACGGCCCGCGCGACCAGGAAATAGCCGACAACGTTGGTGGTGAGCAGGTCGCGGAAACGGTCCGGGCTGACCTGCCAGAAGCCGATGGGTTCGGTCATGAAGTCCGGGTTCACCGTCCGCATGCCGATTCCGGCGTTATTGACCAGGACATCGATGCCGCCGAGGCTGGTCAGCGCGCGGTCGATGCCAGCGGTGACGGATTGCTCGTCGCGGACGTCCATCGCCAGCCCGGTAACCCGGGTGTCGCTGGCGATCCGGCCGGCAGCTTCCTGGACGCGCTGCTGGGCCCGGCCGGTGAGGACGACGCGGGCACCGGCTCCGGCCAGGGCCTGGCACATGGCGAAGCCAAGGCCGCTGGTGCCGCCGGTGACCAGCGCGCGGACTCCAGCGAGATCTGGGAACGGTTCGGTCACGTCATCGACGTTACCGTGGTAGTCATGGTGTCCCAGCAGGATGGTGCTCCCGAGGCTGGCTACGACCCGATGCGGCAGTTCGCCGAGCTGGCCGGGGACGTGCGCGACCCCTACCCGATGTTCGCCGGGATCCGGGCCGACACCCCGGTCCTGCACGTCGAGCTAGGCTCTGGCGCCCTGTACCGGCACGACGAGAACGCGCCGCGGATCTCGTCCCTGTTCACGGTCACCAGCTACGAGCTGGCGCAGCAGGTGCTCACCGACAACGCGCGGTTCTCCTCGGCCGGCTACGAGATG
>DASUAC010000625.1:0-3274 GCA_035763985.1 Jatrophihabitans sp.
GCCGGAACGCTGCGGTCAAGCTGCCGGCTGTCCGCCGCACGCAGCGCCGCCGAGTCATACACGGCGGTCAGCAGGTCGGGACGGCGCTGCGCATATGCCTGCTCACGGACGCCGGACAGGCCGGCGAGGATCCGGTCCAGCTCGGCTGCCGTACCGATGCCGGCACCGTACGGGGATCGGCCGGCGTTTGCGGAACCGCCGGCTACCGGCTCGCCGGCGACTGACTCGCGCATGTCGGCTCCGTCGGTGGTGGACCGGTGGGGAAGCGGTTGAGGACGATCGAGGTGCCGAGCCGTTACGGCATCGGCCGAGCGCCGCCGCAGCTGCGGCAGGCCGGCAACGCCCACCGCGACCAGGACAGCCGCCACGACCAGCCCGGTACTGCACCGAGCGAGCTTGCGCCGAGCGAGCTTGCGCCGGGCGGTGCTGCTGCGGCGGCCGGTGCTGCCGCGGCGCAGGCCAGCATGCGAGGCGTGTCCGTTGTTGCCTCCTCCGGCCGAGCCGGACGGACGATGCCGTCCGGCTGGACGCGACCGGACATTCAGCTGATCTGGCTGACGGGCCCGGACATCCAGCTGGCCGCGGCTGCTCACAGGCTGACCGGTGTCGTCAACCCGCCGACCGTTGTTACGCAGCCACGACCCACCGTTCCCGCGCAGCGACGACCGGAACCCGGTCGCACGGAGCCGCAGCCGCCGTCCGTAGTCAGCCAGCGTGGTGCCGAACTTCCTGAGGCGGCTCGGCTGCGCGTCATCGTCCGGGTTTGCTGCCAACGCACCCGACCGAAGCACCGAGGCGATGTCGGCCGGCGGCCGTGGCGGCCCGATCCGGGTCAGGTCGAGCGGCACCCGATCCAGCTCGACCGGCACCCGGTCCAGGCCTCCGGCATCGGCCGTGCCGGCGGCCCGGCGAGGTTCGTGCCGCACGATCCGTCCTCCGGTCAACTCCAGCCGAGCCGGTGGCAGCGAGGCGCCCAGATCGAGCGCCAGTTCAGCAGCGGTGCCGCGCCGGCGCGGGTCCGGGTCGAGCGCACGAAGCAGTGCTGCCGCCAGCTCCGGCGGCGCCGAGCGAAGCCGTTCGGACAAGCCGGGAACCCTGCCGGTGGCGGCGACCGTAATCGCCTGTTCGGCGCTCGGGGCGGGTTCCCCGGGGAACTGCCATGGACCTGCGCCGGTCAACGCATGCAGTGCGACGGCCGCGAGCGAGAACACATCGCTGGCCAGACCTGCCGGTCCGCCGGCGGCTATGGTCGGATCCAGGTAGGCCGGAGTGCCGAACCATTCCGAGCTGCCGCGCGATCCGGCGGCCCGAGGCGCCTCGACGGGGCAGGCTGCGTCACCGGGATGCGGGCCGTCAGGGTTCGGGGTCCATTCCGCATCGACCGCCGGCTCAGCCATCACCGCCAGCAACCGGGCCAGTCCGAGATCGGCCAACTTGGGCCGACCGGCTCGGGTGAACAGGATGTTCGCCGCGCTGACATCGCCGTGCAGCAAACCGGCGCCGTGCGCATGGGCCAACGCGGCGGCTACCGGGCTGATGGCGGCCACCACCTCCGGCGCGGTGAGCCTGCCGCGCCGGTCGAGCAGAGCGGCGAGAGTGCCTGCCTCGGCCAGCTCCAGCACCAGCACCAGCGCCGCATCCAGCGGTATGCAACCGCGCAGCTCGATCAGGTTGGGGTGATCGAGCGCTGCGAGCGCGGTGGCCTCGGTCCGGCAGGCTGCTACGGCTGCCGGCGTACCTGCCGGGATCCGCTTGAGCGCCACGGGCTCGGCGGTGGCAATCTCGCGGCCCAGCCAGACCTCAGCCTGGCTGCCCACACCCAGCAGCCGGTCCACCAGGTATCCCGGCACCGTGAACGATCTCGGCCCTGCATATGCCATGCCGACACGGTAGGAGAAACCGGTGATCGGCCACGGAGGTTATCCACAGGACGCGACCAGACCGGTGCTTGGTAGCGCTCGGTATCCACAACCCTGCGTGGCACGACCATGCCGTGGCACTGGATGCGGGCAGCCGCGACCGCCGGCCCGGTTGCAAACCGGGACGGCGGCACAGCTCAGGACTCGGCGCGGGACAGCTTGGACGGCCACCAGATCCGCGGGCCGATCTCGAGGCACAGTGACGGCACCAAAATGCTGCGCACCAGCACCGTGTCCAGCAGCACCCCGAACGCCACCGTGAATCCGATCTCGGCGAGAAACACCAGCGGCAGCACCCCGAGCACCGCGAAGGTGGCGGCCAGCACCACCCCGGCCGAGGTGATCACCCCACCGGTCACCGCGAGCCCACGCAGGACGCCGGTACGAGTGCCGAACTGGATGGTCTCCTCCCTGACCCTGGTCATCAGGAAGATGTTGTAGTCGATGCCCAGCGCGACCAGGAACACGAAGGCGAACAGCGGGAATGCCTGATCGGCACCGGCGAAGTGGAACACGTGGTCGAACACGAACCCGGACACTCCCAGTGCGGCGAGGAACGACAGCACCACGGTGAGCACCAGCAGTACCGGCGCGACCAGCGCCCGCAGCAGCAGGCCGAGCACCACCAGGATCACCAGCAGCACGATCGGGATGATCAGGTTCCGGTCGTGCACCGAGGCCTTCTGCACGTCCAGGGTGGCGGCGGAGGCACCGCCCACCCGGGCATCCGCGCCGGGGATCCCGTGCAGCGCCGTGCGCAGTCGCGTGATCGTGTCGTAGGCAGCCGTGGAGTCGAAGGAATCGGCCAGCGTCGCGTTGATCATCGTGCGGCCGTTGATCGGCGTGACCTGGACCGCGGCCGGTGCGCAGGAGTCGGCCGAACCGGCGCCGGCCGGCGCGCCGGTCAGCTTGGTGTAGTCGACCTGCACACACACCGACCCTGGCTTGGTGGACACGCCGGGCACCTTCGAGGCGGTAGCGATGACCTCGTTCGCCTTGTCCGCGTTGGCGGTGATCACCGCGGGCGCACCGGCGCCCTTGTCGAACTTGGCGTCGTAGATCTGCTGGCCCTTGACCGCGGCCGGCTTGTTGGTGAAGCCCTGGGCGGTGGTCAGGCCGTTCGTCTTGAGATTGCCCAGTCCGAGCAGGCAGATCCCCAGCACCAGCAAGGCACCGATCCAGGCGTACCGGTACCGCCGTCCCACCGTGCCGGCAATCCGGCCCCACAGCCCATGGGTGGCCAGGTCGGTGGCGTGATCCATCCGGGGGCGGCGTGGCCAGAACACCCAGCGGCCGCCGATCACCGACAACGCCACCGGCAGGAACGTCATCATCACCAGCAGGGTGCAGGCGAT
>DASUAC010000626.1:0-3882 GCA_035763985.1 Jatrophihabitans sp.
AGGCACATCCAGTAGGTGAAGAAGAACACGATCGCCGGCACCACGACGGTGGCTATCCGCAGGAACTCCACGACGGCATCCATGCCCAGGTGGAACGCATCGGCCATCATGTCGTCGGCCCAGGCGACGTTCAGCACCATCCAGAAGCTGAGCGCCATCGCGCCGGTCGCGGTCCGGGCCGGCGCGTCCCGCGGCCGTTGCAGCAGGTTGTGCCACTCGTGGTCGCCGGACAGCCGCCGTTCCAGGAAGGGCCACGCCGCGGCGATCGCGAACAGCACCACCGGCAGCGCCACCGTCGGCCAGAAGATCGGCGAGATGGTGTGGTGGAACAGGTGGATCTCGATCGGCGGGAACAGCCGCAGCGACCCTTCCAGGAACCCGATGTACCAGTCCGGCTGCGCCCCGGAGGTCTGCCGGGCGGGATCGTACGGGCCCCACAACCAGACCGGGTTGATCTGCGCCAGCCCGCCCAGGGCGCCCAGCACCGCCACCAGGATCAGGAAGAAGCCGGCCGACTTCATGCCGTACGCGGGGTACAGCCGCTCCCCCGAGACGGTCTGCTCGGTACGTCCGGCCGCCGGGAAGTCGGTGTGCTTCTGCCGGATGATCAGACTCAGGTGCGCCCCGATCAGCACCGCGATCAGCCCCGGGATGAGCAGCACGTGCGCGATGTAGAGCCGGCCGATGATCTCGGTGCCCGGGTAGTCGCCGCCCCAGATCAGGAAGGCCAGCCAGCTGCCCAGCACCGGGATCGATTCCACGATGGAGAACGCCACCCGCAGCCCGGTGCCCGACAGCAGGTCGTCCGGGATCGAGTAGCCGGCGAAGCCCTCGATGATGCCCAGCATCAGCAGGGTGAGGCCGATCAGCCAGTTCAGCTCGCGCGGCTTGCGGAAGGCGCCGGTGAAGAAGATCCGGCACATGTGCACGATCATCGCGGCGGTGAAGACCAGCGCCGCCCAGTGATGGACCTGGCGGACCAGCAGCCCGCCGCGTACGTCGAAGGAGAGGTCCAGCGAGGAGGCGTAGGCCCGCGACATGTCCACGCCCTGCAGCGGCACGTAGCTGCCGTGGTAGTGCACCCGGGCCATCGACGGGTCGAAGAAGAAGGTGAGGAAGGTACCGGTCAGCACCAGGACGATGAAGGAGTACAGCGCGATCTCACCGAGCATGAACGACCAGTTGCTCGGGAAGGCCTTGTCCAGTTGCTTGCGCAGCCCGCCTGCTATGTTGAGCCGCTCCTCCAGCGCGCGGCCGGTGGCACCCGCCGCCTGGCCGGTCAGCGATCGCCGGCTGAAGGTCAGCCGCAGCAGCGGCCGGACGATCTTCATCGCCGAGTGAACCGCCGGGCCAGCACCTCCCGGGCCGCCAGGGTGACCGCGGCTACCACCACCACACCCGGCAGCCGGGCGGTCAGGCCGGTACGGGGCCGGGCGGTCAGGCTGGGCGGCAGCAGTTCCGGATGTTCGGCGAGTACCCGGACGGCCGGTGCCGAACGCCTGACCTGCGCCTCGCGCTTGGCCTCGCTGACGCCGAAGCCGGCATCACCGTTCGGGCCGGCCAGCACCGAATGCGCCTCGGCGTAGGCAGCCATCCAGCTCTGCCAGCCGACCTCGTCGTCCGGGCCGGTCGGCGAGGCGCTGACGCCGTGCAGGCCGGGCGTGTGCGGGTCCGGCGGCAGGCTGCGCAGCAGGTAGCCGCGCATCGAATCCAGCCCCAGCCAGAGCATCCGGCCGTAGTCGCAGGCACTGGCCAGTGCCTGCTGCACGTCGGCCAGCCGTTGCTCGGCATCCTCCTCCGCGTTGAGGGTGCCCTGCAGGTGCCCCGAATCAGCTTCCAGCACCGCGGGAATCGGTATCGGCGTCGGTTCCGGCATCCCGTCGTCCTCTCCGGCCCTAGCGGGCAGATGGCCGAGCGGCTGCTGTTGAACCGTCGATCCATGCATACTGCAACTATCAGGTCCGGCGCAACCAACGCGCCGGGCGGTAACTATCCGGTCCGGCGCAACCAACGCGCCGGGCCAGCGTCCTAGCGTCCGTCCGGCGGCCCGGCGGCCAGGTCTCGCTCGGGTCCGCGTCCGGCACCCCGGTCTCGGCGGGCCGGTTGGTGCCGCCGGGCAGCTCGTCGTCGGCTGCCGACCGTGCCTCCTCGGCGGCCGCGACCGGGTCGGCCGCCGGGATCCGCCGATTGATGTCGCTGTCCAGCGGGCTGTCGGCGCTGGTGGCGAACGGCCGGTCCGGCGCGTCGCGTTCGGCGGCCGGCTCACCGTACTCGGCGTCGCCGGAGCCGCTGACCGCGGTCCAGTCGGAGTCCGGCCGGCTGCCGACCGGCCTGGCCGGCTGCGGCACCGGCTCGTCGTTGATCGACTCGGCGGAATCTCTGGGCTCTGCCATCTGACCTCCTCATCCGTACGGTGCAGGGTGTGCTTCAGCGACCGGTGGCGGTGTCCACCAGGTCGGTCAGGTCGACCGTCTCGCCGCGGCCGACCGGCCGCAGCCGGTCACCCAGGCCACGCCGGGCCAGCTCGTCGGTGAACTCGGTCAGCGGCGAGGTGAACAGCCGGTAGTCGTCGTAGTGCACTCCGATGGCCGCCCGCGGCCGCACCAGCTGCACCAGGTCGACGCCTTGCTCTCCGGTCATCGTGACCAGCAGGCCACCGGGCAGCCGGGTACCGCCCAGATGCAGCACCGCGGCGTCCAGCTCGCCCATCCGGCGCGGGATCTCGGCCAGCTGCGGGATCAGCAGGGTGTCGCCGGTGAGGTACATCCGCAGCCGCACACCCCCGTCCGGATCCCCGAATTCCAGGCAGCTGCCCATCACCGGGGGCAGCAGGTGCCGCAGCGCGCCGGGCGCGTGCCGGCCCGGCAGCGAGGTGATCCGTACCGCGGCGCGCTTGCCGGCCAGCCGGTAGCTGTGCCAGGTCGGCAGGCCGGACGCACGCCGGAAGCCACGCAGCTTCAACCGCCGGGCGGCGTGCGGCGTGGTCAGGACGGGCAGGTTGCGCGACAGCCCGCGCTGGGCCCGGCGATCCCAGTGATCGCCGTGCAGGTGCGACAGCACGATGCCGTCCAGTGGCGGCAGCTCCGCCACCTCGAGCGCCGGCTCGGTCAGCCGCTTGGCGGTCAGGCCGTACCCCAGGTAGGCGCGCTCGCCACGGTGCAGGAAGTTCGGGTCGGTGAGGAGGCAGAGGTCGGCGTACCGGATCAGCGTGGTGGCGGTGCCGATGAACTGCACCGAAGCGGACTCAGCCGTCACCAGTCAGCCCCCACAAGCACTCGACGCGGCTGCTGGTCCAGCTGAATCGAAGCTAGCACTGCGACCCGGCGACGGCACCCGGTCGCGGGCGGACGTGCGTGCCGGCGGCGGTGCGAAGGCAGGTGGGCCGACCGGCTGCTGACTGCGGCCGTACTCCGCGTGATCGACTGCTCGGCCCGATTCGGACGTCCGTTGTCTGCATACCTGTCCGGGTTGTCTACACCCGGCGGCCACGTTGGCAGACGAACAGTAGCGATAGCGAATCGTTTCAGCGCAGGCACGGCGGGGTGCTGTGGCAACAGCACGTTGGCCGACGGCGGCGACCGGGCTGTTTGCTGCCTCGCCGGCGGCGGCGGGACCGGCCGCCCCCGCCGTCGATCGCGCCGACCGGCGTACCTGGGCGAGGACGTCCGTGCCGGGCCCGCGCGGACGGTGTGTCCGGCGGCAGCAACCCGGGCCGGTACCGGTCCTGCGGGCCTCCGGGCCGAATACGGGAGCCTGGCCCCGTTTTTACACCGGCCGCATTTGAAGATGCGTAATTCGTCGAGTTTGCCAAGATGCGCCGAGACTGGCCACATTCAGGATTGGCCGATTTGGGCGTTGCGCGAAATCTCGCGACGGCGGGCA
>DASUAC010000627.1:0-6308 GCA_035763985.1 Jatrophihabitans sp.
TTCCCGGTCGAACACCCGGGCCGGTCCGGTGAACAGCTCGCTGTCGAAGCCCGCGGTCTTGACCACCGCACCCTCCGGAGCCAGCGTGCCGTGCAGGATGGTCAGCCCGCCGGTGCGGTGGATCGGCCGGTCCAGCGGCCGGATCACCTCGCCGTCCGGAGCCGCCGGGGCGACCTGCCTGAGGTTCTCGGCCAGCGTGTGCCCGGTGACCGTGAGCGCGTCGCCGTGCAGCAGGCCGGCGTCCAGCAGCGCCTTCATCACCACCGGGATGCCGCCGATCCGGTCCAGATCGCTCATCACGTACCGGCCGAAGGGCTTCAGGTCGCCCAGGTGCGGCACCTTGTCGCCGATCCGGTTGAAGTCGGCCAGTTCCAGCGGCACCTCGGCCTCGCGGGCGATGGCCAGCAGGTGCAGGACGGCATTGGTCGAACCACCCAGGGCCATCACCACGGTGATCGCGTTCTCGAACGCCTGCCTGGTCAGGATGCTGCGCGCGGTGATGCCGGCGTCGATCAGGTGCACCACCGCCTCGCCGGACCGCTCGGCGTAGGCATCACGGCGGGAGTCCGGGGCGGGCGGGGCGGCCGAGCCGGTCAGCGACATGCCCAGCGCCTCGGCGGCGGCGGCCATCGTGTTCGCGGTGTACATGCCGGCGCAGGCGCCCTCACCGGGGCAGATGGCCCGCTCGATCTCGTCCAGTTCGTCCTGGCTGATCCGGCCGGCCAGGCACGCGCCGACCGCCTCGAAGGCGTCGATGATGGTCACGTCGTTGCCGTTGTGCTTACCCGGCAAGGTGGATCCGGCGTAGAGGAACACCGCCGCGACGTCCAGCCGGGCGGCGGCCATCAGCATGCCGGGCAGCGACTTGTCACAGCCGGCCAGCAGCACCGCCCCGTCCAGTTGCTCGGCCCGGAACACCGTCTCGACCGAATCCGCGATCACCTCCCGGGACACCAGCGAGTAGTGCATCCCGGAATGGCCCATCGAGATGCCGTCGGAGACCGAGATCGTGCCGAATTCCAAGGGAAAACCGTCGGCGCCACGAACGCCCACCTTGGCCCGCTTGGCCAGCCTGGCCAGCGACAGGTTGCACGGGGTGATCTCGTTCCAGGACGAGGCGATGCCCACCTGCGGCTTGCGCCAGTCGTCATCGCCCATGCCCACCGCCCGGAGCATGCCGCGGGCGGCGGCCCGTTCCGTCCCGTCGGTGACGATGTACGAGTGCGGCTTGCGGTGTCGCGGCTTGGCGTTGTCGGTCGTCACGGTGGTTGAGCCTAGTGTTTGTTGCTATGGCGGACATCCGGCGGACGGTGCTCAAGCACCCGGGTTCGGCCTATCTGATCGTGGCGTTCGTCGCGCTGTGCCTGACCGCCGTGGTCCGCTCACCGGTACAGGCGCTGGTCTACCTCATCCCGATCGCGGCGGCGGTCTACGTGGCCCGCACCGCCACCGTGGTGGATTCCGCCGGCCTGCACGCCCGGGCGGTGTTCGGCAGCCAGTCGGTGGCCTGGGAACGGCTGCGCGGGCTCCGGCTGGATCGATCCGGCCGGGTCTACGCGGTCGAGGTCGACGGCACCCAGCTGCGGCTGCCGTGCGTGCGCAGCACCCGGCTGCAGCCGCTGATCGCCGCGGCGGCCGGCCGGATCCCCGATCCCGAAGGCGACAGCGAGTGAGCATCGCAGACGCGCCAGCGCGAGGAGCGCAGCGAGCGCGGAGCCGAGCAGAGAGCATCGCAGCAGAGAGCGAGTCCTAATACTCGCCGTGCACCTGGTTCAGCAGCGGCTCGCCGCGCTCGTACCTTCCCAGCTGCTCGGCCAGCAGCGCGGTGAACCGGTCCAGCAGGCCGGGCACCGCGCCGCCCACGTGCGGCGTGAGCAGCAGGTTCGGCGCCTGCCACAGCGGGTGGTCGGCCGGTAGCGGCTCCGGGTCGGTCACGTCGAGCGCGGCCCGCAGCCGTCCCGATCGCAGCTCCGCCAGCAACGCGTCGGTGCGCACGATGCCGCCCCGGGCCGCGTTGACCAGCAGCGCGCCGTCCCGCATCCGGCTCAGGAACTCCGCGCCCACCATGCCGATCGTCTCGCTGGTCTGCGGCACCAGCAGCACGACCACGTCGGCCTGCGGCAGCAACTCCGGCAGCTCCGACACCCCGTGCACGCCGTCCCGCGCGGTACGGGCGGCGAACACCGGCTGCGCGTCGCAGGCCGTCAGCCGGCGGGCCAGCTGCCGGCCGACGTCCCCGGCGCCGACGATCAGCACCCGCTTGCCGGCCAGTTCATCGGTGACCGTCTCGTCCCAGCGGCATTCCAGCTGGGCCCGTTCGAACCGGGGGAACTCCCGCAGCACCGACAGGATCGCGGTGAGCGCCCATTCCGAGGTGGACGAGCCGTGCACACCGCGGGCGTCGCAGAGCTGGACGTGGTCGGGCAGCCACGGCAGCACCGCGTCCACCCCGGCCGACTGGGTCTGCACCACCCGCAGGCTGGTCAGCTTCGCGACCGCCGCGGCGGAGGCGTCACGGTCCCGGGCGAACGGCGGCGGCACCCAGAACTCGATCTCCGCCGCGTCGGCCGGCGGGGTCCGGATGTCACGCCAGACCTCGGCCTCGGCGGCCAGTTCCGAATCCGGCAGCCGGGTCCGCAACCGATCACGGACGGCGGTGGACTGCACGCACAATCGACTCACCGATTCACCGTATCCGTTGGGTAACCCACAGCCGCGGCAGGCAGACTGGGCGGGTGGTTCGCCTCCGACTGCTCCCCCGGCGCCGTACGGTGCTGATCGCCGGCCTGGTCTGCCTGGCCGTCGCCGGTTGCGGCGGTGGATCGAGCAGCAGCGGCAACTTCGTCCCGCAGCCGGACTTCCTGGGCAACGCGCCCAACCCGCAACTGCCCGATCCGGGCATCCCGCAACCGTCGCTGTCGGGCAGCGAGCCGGGCGGCAGCCTGCCCACCGGCGCGCCGAGCGGCGGCGCGGCGCGGGCCGACGCCAGCGTGGTGGCGAGCAAGCTGGTCGAGCCGACCGGGCTGATAGTGCTGCCGGACGGCACCGCGCTGGTCGGCGAGCGCCGGTCCGGCCGGATCTACCGGCTCCGGCCGGACGGCAGCGCGCCACCGGCCTTGGTGCAGACGCTGGCCGTGGACGGCACCGGGGACGGCGGCCTGCTGGATCTGGCCCTCTCGCCGAGCTACCCCGAGGACGGCCTGATCTACGCCTACCTGACCACCGCCACCGACAACCGGGTGGTGCACTTCCCGCTCGGCTCGACGCCGTCCACCGTGATCGGCGGCATCCCCAAGGGGGCCACCGGCAACACCGGCCGGCTGGTGTTCGACGCGACCGGAGCGCTGCTGACCGGCACCGGGGACGCCGGCAACCCGGCGCTGGCCGGTTCACCCACCAGCCTGGCCGGCAAGGTGCTGCGCACCGACGACATCGGCAAGCCGGCGCCCGGCAACCCGAATCCTGCCTCGGTGGTCTACGCCAGCGGGTTCACCGAGGTGGCCGGCCTCTGCGTGGATCCGGCGACCGGCACCCGGATGGCGGTGCAGCGGGACCGGATCGAGGTGCTGCGTCCGGGCGTCGACTACGCCACCGCGACACCGGCGGCCAGCTTGCCGGCCGGGCTGACCGGCGGCGGCGGTTGTGCGCTGGCCGGCGGGCAACTGCTGGTGGCGACCGCGGCCGGCCGGGCGGTCGCCGCCGCGCCGGTCAGCAAGGCCAACGGGATCGGCCAGTTCACCGCGACGGTGAGCAAGGTCTACGGCAGGCTGCGTACCGTGCTGATCGCGCCGGACGGGGCGATCTGGCTGACCACCCGCAACCGGGACGGGCAGGGCAGCCCGATCCCGGCCGACGACCGGGTGATCCGGCTCACCTCGGCGGACGGCGGGGCCGGCTCGGTGCTGTGAGCCGGCTCGCCGGCCGTGAGCCAGCGGTCAGCCGGGCTGGAAGGGCTGGCCGAGTTGGTCGTCCGGCGCGGGTATCCCGGTCGGCGCATCGGGGGTGATGGCGGTCTCGATCGCGACCGCCTCGATCCCGGTGGCCAGCCGCTGGATCTCGGCGAGCTCGAGGTAGCGGGGGTCCCAGGTGATGTGCAGGTCGATCGCGGGCGGCTCGGCGCCCGGGCCGTCCAGCACGTTCACCTGCAGCACGTTGCGCGGCGGCCGGCCGGGCTCCGGAACCCAGCTCGACTCGGCCAGCGCGGCCCGCAGCCGGTCGTCGTCGGCCGGCGGCAGGCCGTCCGGCGGCCGTTCCACCCGGCGGTCGTTGAAGTAGCAGCCGGTGTCGATCCGCACGCCCCGTTCCCGCTGCACCCGGTCCAGCACCTCTTCGCGATGCCGGCCGTCGTAGTAGGCGTTCTTGTAGGTGTGCAGCATGCTGGCACGCGCCCGGGCCACCGCGGTCGCCAGGCTCACGCCAGCCACGTCGAGCTGGAACGGGCTGGACTGCACGATCAGCCCCACCGTGTCGGCCAGCCCCTGCCGGAACCGGTTGCTGACCATCATCATCGTCCAGATGTCGCCGCGGCCGAGCAGCCGGCCGAGCGCGACCGCGTACAGCGCGGCGCACACCGAGGACGCCGGCACGCCCTGCTCGGCCACGATCCGCTTGACCGCGAGCTGCATGGCCGGTGACCGGTAGCGGACCGGCCGGTACCTGGCCGGGCCGTCCCGGCGCGGCTCACCCAGCAACTTCGGGTCGACCGTACGCAGCACCCGTTCCAGGAAGCGCATGGCCGCGGCCGACTGTCGTAGCGCGGCCGGCTCGGCCTGCCGGTGGGCCAACTCCAGCGGCTGGATCGCGGTGATCGGACCGGCCGGTTCGCCGGTGACCGGATCCCGGGCGGCCAGGTCGGCCAGGATGGCCTGGGTGCCGCCGCCGTCCATCGCCAGGTGCAGGTAGACCACGACGAAGTGGCTGACCCGGCCGTCGACGGTGATCACCGCCGCCCGGAGCGGCCATTCCCGCTCCAGCTCGAACGGCCGGTTGTGGAAATCCTGCTCGAGCTGTCCGGCCAACTCGGCCGGGTCCGCGGTACCCGCCTCGATCACCGGCAGCTGGAACTCGCCGGCCTCCACGCAGTGCTGGCGCGGGGTGCCGTCCGGATCGAACCGCAGCGTGGTACGCAGCGCCTGGTGCCGGCTGAGCATGAACCGCAGCATCTCGACGATGTCCGGCAGGGTGCGTCCGGGCGGCAGCGCGAAGGTGCCGCCGAAGGTCGACGTTTGGCCGGCCGCCTGATTGGCCCGCCAGTGGTCGGCCTGCGACCAGGTCAGCGGCGCCTCGCCGGAGCCCGGGCCGGCGAACTGGACGGGCACGACCGTGGTCCGCTGCTCGTCCGCGCGGATCCCCACCGAAGCAGATGCCATCTGTCGCCTTTCGCAGGGCTGTGACCGAATTGTCGAGCCAGTCGGCGCGCGCTGTCAAACACCGTCCGGTCCGCTGGGATCTCACGCCGGACCGGGCGTTGTGGTTGGGTGTGGCCATGCACCACACGCACCGGCTGGACTGGGAAGACGTCACCCTGCGGGAGTGGGATTGCACGGTGCTCTGGTCCGATCCGGCGGACCCGGAGGCCGGCATCGTGCTCGACCGGTCGGCGTTCTACCCGGGCGGCGGCGGCCAGCCGCCGGACCACGGGGTGCTGCTCTGGCAGGGCGTGCAGACCCGGATCATCGGCACCCGGCGAGGTGAGGACTACTTCCTGCTGCCGGCCGCCGGGGATCCGGTGCCGCCGGCCGGAACGGCCGTGCGCGGCGCGCTGGACGACGTGCGCCGCAGCACGCTGATGCGCACCCACTCCGGGCTGCACGTGCTGTGCGGAACGGTGTTCCGCGACTTCGGCGCGCTGGTCACCGGCGGCAACATGGAGCCGGGCGAGGCCCGGATGGACTTCAACCTGCCCGAGATCCCGGCCGACTTCAAGGCGCGCCTGGAGGAGCTGGTCAACGTCGAGGTCCAGGCCGACCGCGCGGTCGCCGTGAAGGTCCTGCCGAGGGCCGAGGCGCTCGCGCTGCCGGACATCATCCGTACGCAGTCGAACCTCATCCCCGCCGACGAGCAGGAGATCCGCATCGTCGACATCGTCGGGCTGGATGTGCAGGCCGACGGCGGTACCCACGTCGCCAGTACCTCGCAGGTCGGCCGGATCACGGTCGCCAAGGTGGAGAGCAAGGGCAAGGCCAACCGGCGGGTACGGGTGCGCCTACAGGACTGAGCGCGGTCCCCGCCCGATCGCGTCCCGCGCGGAAGTCGGCGTTGGCCGATACGCTCCGGGCGTGGGCAACAGCGTGGCGGTGGAGGGCCGG